>CAZUUL010000113.1:0-3886 GCA_964623155.1 uncultured Gammaproteobacteria bacterium | reverse complement strand
TACCCGCGACGACCCGGTTGAAGTAGCATTGACCAGCGTCTTGTTTCATAGCGCGGGTTTGATAGTACTTTTTTTTGTGGTTAAAGATTTGATATCGAATAGGGCAGCGCTCGTTGCCAGCTATCTTTATGCCATCTCACCGCTTATGGTTGAGTTTGGAAGAACCATGTTGCCGCCGTATTTCTCGTCGCCATTTTTTTTCCTTTGGTTATATTGTCTCCTTCGGCGCAAATCGAAAACTCACAAACTTAATTTTTTTGTTGCCGGATTATCGTTGGGATGTTTGCTCCAACTTCATTACCTGTTTGGGCTTTTAATTTTTTTTACCGTGGTGTACGCACTATTTGCTTTTAACAGCTACAGGCGGGATTTTATAAGCATTTTTTTGGTCGGGCTTGTTATTCCACTGATGCCTTTTATTCTATTTGAGTTCAGGCACAATTTTCTAAACACCCACTTAATGATAGGTTTTATTCAACAACCACACTTTCAAAATTTTTCTCTGACAGCAACTGTTAGTTTCATTGTCAAGTCGATTGCTTACCTGCTAGGGCTTCAATCTCCAACCTACTTATTTTTTCTTTTAGTTCCATGTTTGGGGATTTCAATCTGGTGGCAAAAGAAAAGCTATAACTCAAGCATAAAGATTGTGTTTGGTCTTTTTTTAATTTCTATTTTAAGCTTGTTAATTTTGAAAGTTCCGGCGATTTACCCCGCTTATCATTATCTTTATATTCCTCTAATAACTTTATTTATTATAATTCCGTATCTGCTTAACTTTCTCCCGAAAGCACTCCTGGGAATATTTCTGATGGCCGTTTCCGGAACGAGTTTCTATTCTTTTGACTTTTACAGAGACCATGGATTTACCATGGTTTCCGGCTGGAATTTAAAAAAAATAAAGTTTATTGTTTCCGTAATTGAGAAGGATGAGATTAAAAAGCCCTTTGCCGTGGCATCGCTTGTCGATGGCGATACGCAAGCATATCATTTCCGTTACCTACTTCAAAAAGACGGTTTTTTACCAGTTGATATTGATAAATATGATACTGCTCATAGCCTTTACCTTGTAACGAGCGACAGTCCAGATAATGTCCTAGATTATAATCTCTATGAAGTCAACAGTCTTCGACCCTTTAAAGTAACGAAAAGCTGGAATGTCGGCGGAACTATGAAACTGGTCCGTATTAATAAAGAGTTGCTATGAAAAAAATATCAATAGTCATTCCGTGTCATAATGAGGAAAGCAATATTACCAAGTTTACCGAATCACTAATCTCATTTGTTAAGCTGGAAAGCATTAATGCCGAGATAATATTTGTTGAAAATGGAAGTAAAGACAGAACCTTTACTTTTTTATCCAGGTTCAGCAAGCTTAATTCAGCAGTCAAAATCATTAAATTGGAAAACGCCAATTTTGGCGAGGCGTTAAAAACGGGAATATTATCGGCGACCGGTCAGTTTGTAGTGGTATTCAATGTTGACTTTTGGGACAGCAGACTCTTGCTTTTAACAAAAGTAAATATACTTGGTTATGATATGGTGGTTTGTTCAAAAAATTTGCCCGCTTCGATAGATGAAAGACAATTAATGCGAAGAGTATACACAAAATTATATAATATTCTTCTTAAAATTTTGTTTAATTTTCGCGGTACTGATACAACCGGTATACGCGTGATTCGTCGAAATAAGTTTATCGATATTTTACGGCTTTGCCACGGACGTAGCGGTGTATTTGATTCGGAATTGAGTATTTATGGCGAAAGACAAGGTTTGACATATCTTGAATTGCCAGTCAGAGCAATAGAAATCCGGTCAAGTCGCTTTCCGCCCGGTCGCCTGAAACAGACACTTAAAGATTTATATCGGTTCTACAGGGAGTTCCATAGATAGAGTACAATACAGTTTATATGAATCTTTCGGCAGTTGTTAATACATACAATGAGGAAATAAATATCGGCCGTTGTCTCGAGTCACTCGTCTGGGTTGACGAAATTATCGTTGTTGATATGAATTCCACAGATAGGACAGTCGCCATAGCTAAAAAATTTACCAATCGCATTTATCCTCATCCATACACCGGATATGTCGAGCCTGCCCGCAATTTTGGCATAAATAAAGCTAACTGTCAGTGGATTTTGATCGTAGACGCCGATGAAGAGATTACTGGAGTGCTTGCTAAAGAGATAATGAGCTTGGTAGATTGTGGACAAGCTGCTACATTTTATCGTCTGCCAAGAAAAAATTTAATTTTTAACCGCTGGATTAAACACGGACTTTGGTGGCCCGATTATCAGATCAGGCTTTTCAAAAAAAATTCGGTTCAATGGAATGAAGAAATTCACAGCGTACCATTTACCAAAGGGGAGGGGGTTGATCTCTCAGCCGAAGAAAAGTATGCGATCGTTCATCATAACTATCAGGCAGTTAGCCAGTATATTGAGCGCTTGAATCGTTATACTTCGTTACAAGCGGATGAATATATTAGATCGCATGATTACCGGTTTGATATAAAAAAACTTCTCGCCATGCCCATCGATGAGTTTCTTCGTCGCTATTTTCTGGCCGAAGGATATAAAGACGGTCTACACGGGTTGGTTTTAGCACTTTTGCAAAGTTTTTCTGAATTCGTGGTTGGGTGTAAGCTATGGGAAAAATCCCGATTTAAAAGACTAACAAGTGAACAGCTTCAAAAAGATTTATGTGATTTAATCGATGAAAAAAGTCAGGAATTTAACTACTGGCTGCGCCAAAAAAAAATCGCGAAAGAAGATCGGGGATTATTTCGCAGGTTTCTTAAATGAAGAAAATGTTCTTGATCATTCTAAACTGGAATGGTAAAAAAAATACACTCGAATGCTTAAAAAGTTCACGGGTTATCAAAGCTGACTTTGATTTGAAAAAAATAGTTATCGATAACGGTTCAACTGATAATTCGACAAGCGAAATAAAAAAGAATTTTCCCGATGTTTTAGTTTACGCAAACAAAGTAAATTGTGGTTTTAGCGCAGGATACAATATTGGCATTAAAAGCGCATTACTTGAAGGAGCCGATTACATAATGTTTCTTAACAATGATACAATCCTTTCTCCATCAAGTCTTTTGCCTCTTTATAAGCGCTTGGAATCTCGAAAAAACTTAGCTGTTGCAGGTCCAAAAATATATTTTGCTTCCGGGTATGAGTTTCATAGTCAGCGATACGAATCCAAAGATAGGGGCCATGTTATTTGGTACGCGGGGGGACACATAAATTGGAACAACATTCTTCCATCACATCTTGGAGTAGATCAGGTTGATCGGGGACAATTTGAGCGAGCCGGCGATACAGAATTCGTTTCCGGCTGCGCTATGATGATCAGGGCAAGCGTTTTTAAGAAAATAGGTTTACTGGACGAACGTTATTTTCTGTATTACGAGGATCTTGATTTTAATATCAGGGTTAAGAAAGCAGGCTATGCCATAGAATTTATACCAAAAGCCATTCTTTGGCACAAAAATGCCGGCGCTAGTCATTCAGGATCTTCGCTTCAAGATTATTATCTTACACGCAACAGGTTGTTGTTTGGTATGCTCTATGGTCAGTTTAGATCAAAGATCTCTCTTATTCGCGAATCATTGAAGCTAATTGTGGGCGGTAGGAAATGGCAAAGAAAAGGAGTAATCGATGCTGTTCTCGGACGCTGGGGCAAAGGATCATATGTCAGTTAAAGTTAGTGTCTTAATACTAAGTTTAAATGCCGAAGATACAATAGAACGGGCCCTCGATTCGGTTTCATGGGCAGAAGAGGTTATTGTTATTGATTCTGGATCAGATGATGCGACAAAAAAGATTGTTTTTCAGAAACGCAGGTTATTTGTTTATCGTCAGTTTAAAGACTATTCATC
>CAZUUL010000112.1:0-3894 GCA_964623155.1 uncultured Gammaproteobacteria bacterium | reverse complement strand
CGCTGCGCCTTGCGACCGCCAAGGCCGCGGTCGTTGCGCCGCGCCATCCCGGCGACGACAAAGCCCAGATAGCGACCGTTCACCCGAGCGCTATAGACGAGAGCCGTCTGGCACGCGGGGCAGTAGCTGACCAGCACCCGTTTACCATTAATAGTATCGTTGACAATTTCATGCCAGACTAAGATTTGAAAGGGATAAAACCGGCTGACGCCATCCATGTCAATAGCCAGGCCAGGTTCAGAATCCTTAAGGAAATTGGCATCTTGTATCGATACAAATTTTGGCTGGTCAATTGAAGGAATCCCATCCTTAGGTGGTCCCCCACCTGCAATATCCTCCAAAGGCACTGAATGTTTAACACCATTGGTAACCATAATTTCTCGCTTGATTCTTTGATTTCCTTCTTCGATCGTTATTACTTGCCGCTGTGGCCTACCGCCCTGGGGTAGAGTGAATCCGCCACCTTGATAGCGCAGCCAGAGAAAAAAACTGGCCAGGAGAAGAATTACTGCAGCCAACAATACCAGAAGGATAGCACCTGATTGACATTCTCTTTTGTGGCAAGGTATCATATATTCTACTGTAACCAAGGACGTAATCTATTGCAAGTAAACCCCGGGGCAAACATCAATAGACTCTGCGGGTTTACTTTACAACGCTGAGACAAAAAAATCTGTCGGCTAGAAGACAAAGTTTACTGTATGTTAACATCTGTCTATTTAGCCCTTAGCATTGTCCTGATAAGGAGTTAGGAGTTTTGAATAGTGCCACCTACAGCCTATATCGTTATACCCCACATCTTGCTGGAGCGAGACTATAAATTTATTTTGTACTCTAATGTCAAATACTACTATCCAGTTATTCGCTGCCTTCATAAAAAAGCCCTGTTGAACATGCAGAAAGGACAAGCTGATATCGAAGAATGCAAAACAGTACTCAAGACATTGTCTGCTCTCCATTCTAGTTCTCTCTTGTCTCGCTAGAACTGTAAAATATCATTTAGTCTATTTCTCGGAAACAAATCGCTAGGATAAATTTTGATAACTTTTGCACCAATTTCTTTTGTAGAAAACTTTTATCTGTTCAACAGTCGGGGGAAGCGGTACTGCCCCGCTCACCTCACGCACCCCATGCGTGCGTTCTACTATCTGAACTATCCCCCGTCCGTTACTGTACCCAGCCTGGTGGGCTACCATTACACTACTCCCCGAATACCTCTTGTATTTTACCATAGCTTATGCCACAATACGCGCGAAAGGAAAAAAATACTATGGGCAGATCTTCGGCAAATCCTCAAACTCAACTAACTCCCACTACAGGTTCTTCCAATAATCAAAAATTAGCGGCAATTCGTCTGGCCATGGAACAGATAGAAAAACAATATGGCAGGGGTTCGATTATGAAATTGGGGGCGATGAATGGTAAATCAGGAATTGAAGTAATTCCTACTGGCGCACTGGCACTTGATTTGGCTTTGGGAGTTGGTGGGGTTCCGAAAGGAAGAATTGTCGAATTATTTGGACCAGAGGCTTCCGGGAAAACAACCATTGCTCTTTCTATCATAGCTGAAGCTCAAAAAACCGGCGGCGTGGCCGCATTTATTGACGCCGAGCACGCGCTTGATCCTGTTTGGGCAGAAAAAATTGGCATAAAACTTGATGATTTACTTATTTCTCAGCCTGATACCGGTGAGCAGGCGCTTGAAATTGCCGAGACCCTCATCCGAAGCGGTGGTATCGATGTTATAGTCATTGATTCGGTGGCGGCACTCGTTCCCCGAGCTGAAATTGAAGGCGAAATGGGCGATTCTGTCATGGGAGTCCAGGCCAGGCTTATGTCCCAGGCTCTGCGCAAACTGACAGGCGTCATTTCCAAATCCAAAACCGTGACTATTTTTACCAACCAGCTCAGGCAAAAAATCGGTGTCATGTTTGGCAATCCGGAAACGACTCCTGGAGGTCTGGCCCTGAAATTTTATGCCTCGGTCCGGCTTGATGTTAGAAAGATAGAGACTATCAAAGATGGAGACACAGTTATCGGAACCAGGCACCGCGTGCGGGTAGTGAAAAATAAGGTATCACCGCCATTTCGGGTAGCGGAATTTGACATTATGAATACTGGTATTCCCCGCGAAAGCGGAATCATCGATGTAGGTCTGGAGTTTGCTATTATCAGTAAAAGCGGAGCCTTTCTCCGTTACGGCGAAACTATGCTAGGCCAAGGTAGAGAAGCGGCAAAATCATATTTGCTGGAAAATCCCAAAATTGCCAAAGCCATTATGGAAGATATTTGGAAAAAAGTGAAAGCTGGAGAAGTTAATGAAAAAGTAGAACTAGGAGTTGAGGAGCAAGGTGAATGAGGAAGAATTCTACCAGTATCTTTTGCATCGGGCATACCAACTTCTTTCTATTCGTCCGCGTTCGGAAAAAGAACTCCGCGACCGTTTAACAGCCAAAGTTGCCAAACGGCAGGCAGTTTTTTCCAAGGATCTAATTACACGAATTATTGATAAGCTGGTGCAAGCAAAACTTCTGGATGATGAAGCTTTTACTAAATGGCTTGTTGAGAGTCGCATGCGCCGGGGAAAAAAGGGCATAAGATTTATTCAGAGAGAACTTGAAAATTTTGGGATTGCCCGCGAGATCATAAACCAGGCTGCTTCGGGTCATAAACAAGATGAAAAAGATAGCGCCTTGTCACTTATTGACAAATATTCCTGGCGTTGGCAGAAGATGCCCCGCCGCAATCTTAGACTAAAAGCCTGGCAGTTTTTAACCGGTCGGGGGTATAACCCGGATACAATTCGTCCAGCCGTTGACGAATTGCTAAAGAAGACGTACAATAATAAGTAATTGAGAATTAATAATTAAGTCATCCAGGATTATTGTCTTGGTCATTTCCACCCAAAACCTTTCCTGACATGTCACTTTTTAAAAATCTTGCCAAAATCATCAGTGGAAAAAAAGAAAAACTGAAACCAGCGCTATCCCCCCGACAAAGGCCACCGCAACCTCAACCTATTCAACCTTTGCAGGCCAGGCGGACTAAGGGACAATTGTTTCAAGCCCAGACTGAAGCGCGGGAAATTGTACTTGCAGCCAAAGATGAAGCACTGCGAATTCGCTCGACAGCCGAAACAGAAGTCCGGATTAAGCTTGAAAATCTTGAGCGAAAATTGGGTGTTTTTGAGGAACGGGAGCGCCAGGCACTTGTGCACGAACAGGAGATTCAAAAGAAACTTGGAGAGGCGGATAAAATAAAGCAAAAGAATTTGGAAAAACTCGAGCAGGTGGCAGGTTTAACCAAAGATGAGGCTAAAGATTTAATTCTTAAAGCGGTTGAAAGCAATATCGCGCAAGATATTGCCAGGCGCATTAAAGAAGCAGAATCTAAAGCCAGGGAAGAAGCCAATCGCAAGGCGCGCGAAATTCTGGTTGATGCCATGCGCTTCGGCGCAACCAACTACGTAGCTGAATATACAGTCTCGGCAGTTAAATTACCCGATGAGGATATGAAAGGGCGGATCATCGGTAAAGAGGGCCGCAACATCCGAACCTTTGAGCAGGCGACAGGTGTTGATGTTGACCTGGATGAGGAAGGCGTTATCCGACTTTCGTCATTTGATTCGATAAGAAGGGAAATAGCCCGCGTCGCTCTCGAACGCCTGATCGTGGATGGGCGAATTCAACCCTCACGCATAGAGGAGATTGTTGATCAGACCCGGCGCGATATTGAAAAAATTATGTTTGAAGAAGGGGAAAAACTTTGTCATGAAGTCGGCGTCTACAATCTTCCCCATGACAAAATTGCCCTTCTCGGACGATTTAAATATCGTTTTTCCTACGGGCAAAATATGATCGCCCATACACTGGAGGAAACAAGAATTGGTATTGC
>CAZUUL010000111.1:0-3923 GCA_964623155.1 uncultured Gammaproteobacteria bacterium | reverse complement strand
AAATTTTCCACGAGCTCCATGCTTGGTTGATCGAAATGATCTTCAATCGTCCTTTTGTGATAACCCGTAACGATGATTATATTTTCTATCCCAGCCTCAACCAACTCTTCTACAATATATTGGATGATAGGTTTATCAACGACAGGCAGCATTTCCTTGGGCATGGCTTTGGTCTGAGGTAAGAAGCGCGTCCCGAATCCCGCAGCGGGAATAACAGCCTTTCTTATTTTAGAAATGGTCATGACTTTTATCATACGTTTTCATCAACCGGAAGTCAATTGTCTTTACTTTTCATCCTACTCCGTGATACAATTTAGCCAATTTCATGGCAACAGAACCGATAACTTTTATTAAAGAAGTCCGGTCAGAGTTGGCAAAAGTTGTCTGGCCGACCAGGGAGCAAACAGTCCGGCTCACTGTCGTCGTTTTAGCACTCTCAATTACAATTGGTTTTTTTATCGGCGGACTGGATATTGCCTTGACTAAAATAACGGAAATTCTGGTGAAAAGATAAAAATGCCTATTTATGCTATGAATACTAACAATCAATCTAAAATTCCGGAATTGCAAAATCAGCAGTCTCCCGTCTCAGAATCTGCTCACTGGTATGTCGTCCACACCTATTCCGGGCACGAAAATAAAGTCATGGATACGCTTAAGCAACGCATTGAAACCATGGGCCTCAACCATAAGATTTTCGATATTGTAGTCCCCACCCGCAATATCGTTCAAGTTAAAAGCGGCAAAAAGTCAGAAATAAAAGAAAAGATTTTCCCCGGCTACATACTGGTAAAAATGATACTTGACGATGAGAGCTGGCTGGCAATCCGTACCACACCCGGCGTCACTGCTTTTGTCGGCGCTGGTAATAAACCCACAGCCATTTCAGATAAAGAAGTTCAAGCAATCCTTAAATTTATGAAAATGGAAGCGCCAAAATACAAGGCTTCCTTCAGCGTGGGCGAAGCCGTCAAAATTATCGACGGCCCTTTTGCCGACTTTTTGGGGAGTGTGGAATCAATCGATGAAGAACGCGGTAAAGTAAAAGTTCTGGTTTCCATCTTCGGCCGAGAAACCCCGGTTGAGCTGGATTTCTTGCAAGTAAGTAAACTTTAAATATAGATTAATATGCCAGCGAAGAAAATAAAAACAGTCATCAAACTCAACCTCCCGGCAGGAGCAGCTACTCCTGCCCCACCTGTTGGTCCTGCTTTGGGACAACATGGGCTTCCTATCATGGAATTTGTCCGGGCGTATAATGACAAGACTGCCCAGCTCAAAGGCCAAATTATCCCGGCAGTAATCACGGTTTACCAGGACCGGACCTTTTCTTTTATCACCAAACTTCCGCCTGTTGCGGAAATGATTAAGAAAAAACTTGGTCTGGAAAAGGGTTCAGGAAAAGCCGGCATGGAAGCAGCAGGCAAACTTTCTAAAATCCAGATTGAAGAAATCGCCAAAGAAAAATTAAAAGACTTAAATACCAATGACATCGCCGCTGCCATGAAAGTAGTCCAAGGCACGGCAAGAAGCATGGGAATACAGGTCGAATAACTAGGGAGCTGGAAAACATAAATATTTATAGCTATGGGAAAAATCAGAGTAGCAACCCTTGGTGACGAAGCACTCGAGCGAGAAAAAAAAGACAAACGAACCCGCCAGCGCCAAGAAAAGAAAAAGCGGGACAAAGTCCATATTCCCGGCATGAAAGGCGGGGAGCGGCTGGTGGCCATGACCGGAGATGAGGAAATCGACCGGCTGGCTAAAATTTCCGAGGAGCAGGAAAAGGCAGAAAAGGAACTGGCGGGGGGAGAAATAGGAACTCCGGAACAAACAACCCCAAAAAAAACCAAGAAAAAAAAGGTAGCCCCCCATTCCAAACGCTATATGCTCGCCCGGCTAAAACTTGAGCTTGGTAAAATATACCCGATTGCAGAGGCAGTAAAACTTCTCCGCGATATAAACCTCACCAAATTTGCCGCCAGCGTCGAAGTTCATATTAACACTCTTGAAAAAGGCCTGCGCGGCACAGCCTCTCTGCCGCACGGATCGGGCAAGAAACTGCGTATCGTCATCATTTCACCTGGAGAAAGTACGACAGCTAAAAGCGATTCTATAATTACTGGTGCTGAAGAATTGATTGAAAAAATCGCCGCAGGCTGGACCGACTTTGACATCGTCATTGCCCACCCCGGGCTCATGGCAAAACTGGCCAAGGTCGCGCGCATTCTTGGCCCGCGCGGGCTGATGCCCAATCCCAAGGCCGGAACTATCTCTGACAAACCACAAGAAGTAGCAAAAAAGCTTTCCCAGGGTCAGATTCAATTTAAAACCGAAACAGAATTCCCTATCATTCATCAGGTGATTGGCAAAATGAGTTTTACAGACGAACAACTTAGCAGCAATTTCAAATCATTGGTTGAGGCAATTGGGCCTACAAAAATTAAATCTATCACTCTCAAATCCACCATGAGCCCGGGGATAAAAGTGGCGGTGACATAAATAAAATAAGTTTTATCCAAACAAGCTTTCCTGCTGTTCATTCATTTTTTTTCCCAGATGTTTAAATGCATGCGGAGTTGCCAGGCGGCCCCGGGTTGTTCTTTTTAAAAATCCAATCTGAAGAAGATATGGTTCAATAACATCTTCAATCGTACCAATATCTTCAGAGAGGGTCGCGGAAAGCGTTTCAATCCCCACAGGCCCTCCGCCGAATTTGTCGGTAATTGCCAAAAGCAAGCGTCTGTCTGATGCATCCAGGCCAACTTCGTCAATCTCCAACATGTCAAGCGCTTGAGCTAATGCTTGTTGATCAATTGCTCCTTTGCCTGAAACTTGGGCCACGTCGCGGGCGCGTTTCAGGAGTTTTAGGGCAATCCGCGGCGTCCCCCGAGCGCGCAATGCAAGTTCATAAGCAACACCCGGCGCAAGCGGAATATGAAGTTTCTGCGCTCCCCTTTCAATAATCACCTGCAATTGATTTGCCTGGTAAAAATTCAAGCGGTGGACGACGCCGAACCGGTCCCGCAGCGGCGCCGACAAAAGCCCGATTCTGGTCGTTGCGCCGATGATCGTGAAATGCGGCAAATCGAGCCGAAGCGTTCTAGCCGAGGGGCCCTTGCCGATGACAATATCCAGGGCAAAATCCTCCATGGCCGGATAAAGCGTCTCCTCAACTATCTTATTAAGGCGGTGAATCTCGTCGATAAAAAAAATGTCGTGCGCCTCGAGATTGGTCAAGATGGAGGCTAAATCCCCGGCCCGTTCAATCGCCGGCCCGCTAGTGACCCGGATATTTACCTCCATTTCCCGCGCAACCAGGTGGGCCAGCGTGGTTTTTCCAAGTCCCGGAGGCCCATAAAGAAGAATGTGTTCAACCGGCTCTTTTCTTTTTTTGGCAGCAGATATGGCAATTTTAACTGCGTGTTTTATTTTTTCCTGACCGTGAAAATCATCCCAGGAAGAAGCCCGCAGAGAAACAAAGAGTTGTTCTTCTTCCGGTGCAATTATTTTTGCTTTATCTTTACCCATAAATTCACTTCAAGTATCATTTGATTCATGTTTCATGATTCTTTGATTTTGGCATTTGGATTTATCGTTTTCCCAAAACTCTAAGTACTTCTCGAATCTTGTCTTCAGCTCCTGTTTTATCTTTAGGAATCTTGGCCAAAGCTTCAATAATTTCTCTTTTCGCAAATCCCATGACCAGAAGAGCGTCAATGACGTCTTTTGTTTCTCCTGATTGACCGCTGAGATCAAATTCTCCAATGCTGCCCAGTTTAGGCCGGAGTTCGATGATGATTTTTTGGGCATTTTTTTTACCCAGACGCGGAACCTGGGCGAAAAATTCCGTATCTCCGGTCACCACGGCTTTTTTAATCGCTTCAACTTCTTGCCCCATTATAGCCAGTGCCGTCCGCGGG
>CAZUUL010000110.1:0-3955 GCA_964623155.1 uncultured Gammaproteobacteria bacterium | reverse complement strand
TTTTCTTTCTTCAGCCAGTTTGATTGAGAGGTATGTTGCAATTGTTGCCTGTGAATAGTCAAATCTTTTTGCCAATTCAACACCAGGAGTCAATCTCTTAATTTCTCCACTTTTGTACTTATCAAGTTCATTTTGAACAAAGTCTAACAATTCTTGTTTTCTTTCTGATCTTGGGGGCATAAAGTAACTCCTTTCTGAAGAAAATGAAAATTAGCGTGTGCGGCTGCCGCCGGTGAGGGTTTCCTGTTCTATTTGCGCGATTCTTGCGTGCAAAGCTTGAACATCTCTACTCAAAAGGGGATAGTCTTGGCTCATAACTCTGTCAGTATCGGGATGAGAGTAGAGAGTAGTTCCCAGCCTGTTTAGTATTTGCCTGGCTTTTTCTATAATTTCTGGTGTCAAATCCTTTGCTGGAGTTAATACCGCAGTCATAATGCTATTAATATCAGGATACTCATAGACAATAGCTCCTAAATCATTTATAAGTTGTCTTGTTACTTCCCCAGTTGTTGGTGATAGATCTTTTTTTGCAAGTACCACCGATGTCCTCAATACTTCACGCAGAGCAATTACTCCTTCTGACAGGTTACCATTGTATCTCTCGATCTTTTCTCTTTCGCGTTGCGCTCGTGTATCTACAGGCGTAGTTGCCTCAATGGGTTTCACTTCTTCTTTTGTTGGTTCCTTTGCTGGTTCTCCCAATATTATTACTCCTCCAATTGGTTTTTTTGCCTCTTCTCCAGCTTGCGGCTCAGCTGGTTTTTCTTCCTTCGCTGCTTTTGCTTCGGCCTCTCGCCTGGCTTTATCTGCATGTCTTTTTTTCTGCTCATCAGCCGCCAGTTTTAGTTCTCCTCCAGCCAGTACCGCAATCTGCAAATCTTCATCCAGGGTGATTAAAGTTTCCAGTCTTCTTTTTATTTCCTTATCCGAAGATCTATCAGCAACCAATCTTGCCACTATATTATCTGTGCTAAATAGACCAGAGTCCTCTAATTTTTCAGCATATTTTTCTTGAACCAGATCACGAGTTGTTTTTAAGGTTTGTTGCCAGGTAATTCTTGATTTTTGATCTGCCACAATAGTTTCCAACAGCTCTGCTCTTGCTGATGCTTGTTGTAAAGAAGCAGATTCGAGTAGTTGGGTTCCAGCCTGCTCCAGTGCTTCTATTGCTTGGTCCATAGTTTCAGGCTCAACACCTTTTGTTTGCAAATCTTGTCTTTGAGTTGTTAATTCTGTTCTTAAAGCTTCTGCCTTGGTATAGGCGGTGTTTGCAGCGTTTATCGCTCGACCTAATTTGGGAAGTTGGTTAGGATCCAAATTCCTTTGTCTGCCAAGATTGTGAATGAGTTTGATTTCAGTAGTATCGAGCTCTTCTTTGTGATAAATATGTTTATAAGATTCCTGCAGTCTGTCTTTATTTACATCTTTTAGACTTTCTTCAAATTGCGCGGCAGGTTCGGGCGCTTTTATTATTTCTTTGACATGCTCTAAAGAGAAGCTCCCGTGGTTTAACGCATCATAAATAATATTAAGTACTTTGCTCCTTTCTTGGGGAAGAGCTTGCAAAAATGCATTACCCATGAGTTGGCCTAATTCACTACGAGCTTGTTCACGTTTAACTAAGTCAGGGAAAGTTGCAGCTAACTTTGCTTCGGCTGCTTGACCATAAATATATCCCTGGATTTGATTTAATTGTTGCCTTTCCTTGCCAATCACTGGTGAATTTGTCGCAAGCATGGCAAAAACAGCTTTGAGAATATTCGGCTTCTGAGGCATGAGATCGGCGTCAAGAATTATCTTAGCCAGTTTAATAAGTTCTTTAGTAAGTTTGGCGCGTTCCGCAGGAGTCTCTCCAGCCATAATTTGCGGTTGGTTCCTTAGATATTGGACAAGTTCGTGTTCTTTAAAGGTGGGAACATGGGGGTTGGTGACCAGACTTATAGCTGCAAGCGCTGTAAAGCGATCAGCAATTTTCCTTCCTACCATGCCTGACCAGGCAAAGACCATTTTGGCAGCAGTTCTATCTACATTGATATTCTGCCGTTGTCGATCCTGGTTCATTGAGGCACTGATAAAATTCGGAAGCGGAACAGCTACAATACCCCTTTCTGGTTTTTCCTGGTCCGGAACAAAAGTGGGATTATTAAAAATATTTTTAGTTACGTCCTGATAAGGTAGCTGGAAACCGGGATGGCGAGCGCGGATATCGTCTCCATTTTCTCCACGTACACGGTCTGTTCTTGATAGTCCATCGTGAGTCACCGTAAAAACATTATCGCCTTCAACCACTACATCTACCAAAGTTATTGGATGACACAAACCAGGATCAAAATTAGTGCCTTCCAGCAGAGTCTGTGTTCCAGGGTTAATAATTTGGCCAACAGGATATTGTTCTGTTAGTTGTTCTAGTTCCTCATCTGTCAAGAAGGCAATTTTTTGTCCTTGAGGGCCGATAACATATTCCTGTGTAGCTCGCCGTTCTGACGAAGGAATCATCCGTCTTTGAGGGCCGGTAGTATATTCGTGTTCTACTTGGCGGTCTTGTTCTGCACTCATAATGGTGTTCTTTCTACAACAACTATGATAATTTGTCAATAACCTATAATATTTCTTCGTGTCAGAGTTGAGAAAAAAGAAAAAGGATGTTAAAATACTTTCCTTAATTAAATCATAAATTTATGCAAAATTACGAAAAAGAAAGAGTTGGACGACCCACTGCCAGTAGCACTGCTGAAAAGTTGTTTCTTGAGTTGCTTGGCAGAAGACATAGCAGTGATCTCTCAAATGAGAGGGACCCAGACTTTGATAATCTTGATACATTAGGTAAAACATTCACAGACTATTACACGCAAATTGCGCAGGAGGCAATAGCAAATGCTGCTCGTGGCTTACCGCCGCAGCAAAGTCAGCCTGGGGCCAAAGCCGCGGAAGCAACTACTCCACATTTTCCAGCAACAGATATTGCATATCTCGATCTTCTCAAACCCCTTCCAGACAAACCCCAATTTGATCCTCCACCAGGCTATCAGCCACACAAGGGTTATGCTATAGCCTCTCAGGATAGATTAAGTGTCGTTCCCAAAGTCGCAGCCAATGTTGTGCTTGTAGCTTGGAATCATATGCGCAGGGGTGGTTTACCAGTGTTCGGAATAGGAAAATATCCAGATGAAGCATTGAGATCTCAACAACAAGAGGCAGCAAATGAGGCAGGCAAAAAACGTGCTGAGGTAGCAAGTCGAAATGCCATAGCAACAAGGTTGATTAACCGTCCGACTCAAGGACTTGATGTGGTACTAGATCACCTGGCTATTATTGCTGCGCAAATTAATGCAAAAATAACCGCCAATGGACCAGCTACTTACGAATTGGTGAGATATGCTGCTGAAACCATAATTTCCGCTCTAAGAAAAGACCCCATATCTGCTGTTGATAGAGCAAATGGAGGACAAGGAAGAACAATAGAAGGTTATCAGATGTTAATTGGATTGGCAGTTGAAGCAACCAAGCGCAATTTACGCGAATCGTTTATGAAAGAAGCAGAGACTTTCTGGGGTAAATTACAACTGATGGAAGTAAATCCAAGAATAGGAAGTATAGTTAGACAAATAGCTCATCCCGTAGGATCTCCCGTCGTTAATAATTTTTTAAAAAATTATTGGGAGGATATAACTATCAAAGAAGTAACAAATCCAGGAAGAGAAAAGAAAATAACTACCACTGTAGAAGATGGCGTAGAGACTTTATTTAGATTGGCTACCAAGGGTAGCGATGAGCAAAAGACTATTGCCAGAGCGGTACTGGCAGATATCGCAGCTACGATAGCTCCATTGTTAGCCGAGGAACAAAAAATACAGGATGAAGTTTTGCACAAAGCTGCGACTCACGGAACAGAGTCTTTTAAAAAAGGTACCAAAGCCCGTACAATACAAGACTTGGGAGTAAACCTTGGTGAACC
>CAZUUL010000109.1:0-3966 GCA_964623155.1 uncultured Gammaproteobacteria bacterium | reverse complement strand
ATTTTCTGCTCATCACTTCCTGACATTGGTCAAAAAGTTTCTTTGTGATAATCGGATTGCCTTTTCTCTTTCAGTTATAACTTCCAGCTTTGGCTTAGGTATTGCCAGTGTTCCTGCTAATTTTGCCTCATTCATAACGTTTTGAATTTTAAAAATGGATAATAAACAAAGTATACACCCACGTCAAAATAAAGCCAGTCATTGTGGTAAATCTGCAATGTTGGAAAAGGAAAACGGTAGATACTGAAATATCTACCGTTTTAACCCACCTTTCTATGAGTCAATAGGAATTATCATAGCTTCTGTTTCCCTTTGTTGAAGTTCAACAGGCAGCAATAAGAGTTTCAGCCCTTACTTTAGACCACTCTCCCAGTTTCACAGATTAATGTTTTTTATAGAACTCCCAAACATGAAAACAAGACTCGTTTTAACATTCGAATGGCCTTGTCTACTGACGAGAGTTGTCAAAAAGTTTGCCATAAAAAATTTACGGTTAACTTATAATGACAACCCTTTCGGGAAGGCGAGCAGTATTACTACCCCTCACATAAATCATTATATACTATATACAATTGATGTCAAATAAGTTATTAACATGTTAGGTTATAGATTTTTGATTTTTAGCATCTAAAGTGCTATACTAAAAAAGTAATGATTTTACCCCTAAAACGTCATAAAATATGGAAATTTCTTTTAAGGACAGAAAACTCAAAAAACTGCATGAAGATGGATTAGCCTTAAAAAGAAAGTATGGCGATTTACAAGCCCAAAGGATAGTGCAGAGAATAAACGAATTATTGTCCGCCGAAAGTTTATTTGATATATCCAAGTTGCCACAAGCAAGACTTCATTTATTAAAAGGTGATTTTAAAAAATGTTTTGCGTTAGACATAAAGCATCCTTACCGAATTATTATCACTTATTTAAATGGTGATCCATCAGACTTAAAATCGATAACCCAAGTAAAAATTATAGAAATAATTGATTATCATTAATATAATTATATGGCTACAAAAGATTATAACCCAAATATAACAATTCACCCTGGCGTTACTCTAAAAGAGCTCTTGGAGAATTTAAATATGACTCAGACTGATCTTGCTGAGAGAACTGGACTAACGCCTAAAACAATAAATGAAATCATCCAAGAAAAAAATCCAATCTCGCCAGAAACATCACTAAAACTCTCTGCTGTGTTTGGTATGTCTCCTGCATTTTGGAATAATCTTGAAAGAAATTATCAGGAAACAATGGCTCGAATCGAGAGAGATAAAAAACTGGAAAAAGAATTACCATTCCTTCAAAAATTTCACTGCTATAAAGATTTAACAAAATGGAAATATATCCCTGAAGCTTCAGATCAAAAAGAAAAAGTGTTAAATTTGTTGAATTTTTTTGGTGTTAGCTCTTTAGAATTTGTGCAGAAAACTTATCAAGTTGCTTTCAGGCAATCTAAGCAGAAAAATCTTTCTAACGAATGCTTAGCCGCCTGGCTAAGGTGCGGTGAAATAGATGGAATAAAAATCGAAACTAAACCCTTCGACAGAGATAAATTAATGTCTTCTATTGAATCTTTGAGGGCGTTAACCAATAAAGGGGCAACAGAAATTGAAAAGAAATTGCAAAAAGTTTGTGCAGAATTTGGTGTTGCAGTTGCTTTCGTCCCTTATTTTTCAAATACTTATGTAGATGGAGCGACAAGATGGTTATCAACCGATAAAGCTTTAATACAAGTTAGTTTACGGGGAGCACACATTGATCGTTTTTGGTTTACTTTTTTCCATGAGATAGGGCATCTACTTAAACATGGGAAGAAAGATCAGTTCGTAGAATTTGAAGATAGAAGTAATAGAATGATAGAAGTAAAAGAAAGAGAAGCGGATGAATTTGCAAGTAAAACTCTGATTCCAGAAAGTGAATTCCAGCAATTCGTATCTTCTGGCAAAGTATTGTCTGACGATGGTATAAATAGTTTTGCAAAAAAAATTAATATTTCTCCTGCAATAATTGCAGGTAGAATTGCTCATGAATTATCCGAACGAGGATCTAAAAATGCGTGGAAAAGATTTTCTCATTTAAGAACCAGACTTCACTTTGTTAATTCGTAGCTTAAACTATGCCTCCCGAAGAAAATTTACCCCTAAATCCAACTCCCGAAGAAAACCCTTCACCTGCAAGCCCCCAAGAGCCCATAGAGCCTACACCTGAAAATACAGCACATTCCGAACCCTCGACCATGCCCTCTGAAGCCCTAGAAGCCTCACAGAATAGCGATGGTGCCATTCCGCTCAATAATGACAATTCGACTAAAAATGAGCCTGGAGCGACAATGCCAGAATCGAGCCAAGTTCACGAAACATCTGAAAATCAAGGTTCTCCTCTACCTCAAACGGCTCAAATACCAGTAAATGAGCCGTTAAGAAGTAAAGCTCGCGAACTTTTAATTCAAGCCCGAAACGCAATCCAGTTTCGTAAACGAAAGAAATTAGATCGCGTCATGTCTATGTTCCTAAAACAATCTAAAATCACCAACGACGAAGTCGAGAAACTTCTTCACGTTTCAGACGCAACTGCAACTAGATATTTATCTATTCTCGAAAAAGAAGGAAAAATAGTTCAAAGCGGTAAAACTGGAAAAGGAGTTTCGTATTCAAGAATTTAAATATTTCAGGGAGTGGGTCTGCGCGCGAATGGGTGGGGTAGTCCGTCTGTACTCAGACGGACTGGGTCAAGCGCATTTACATTTGCGCCTTCGGGAATTTCCGCTAGACCCGTTAGAACCAGAAGTCAAGAAAAAGAGATGGATTTTTTCCACACATAGGCGAACAGAAATCGCAGGAATTTTCTGGCAACGGCAATCAGGCAGGTGAAGTAATGTTTGCCCCGCTCCCGCATTCTTTGGTAATACTCCCGATACAAAGCGTTGTGCTGTTTTAGTCCCCAGGCCATTTGAAACAAAAGTTTTCGAAAATGTGGATTGCCTCGCTTCGATATTCGCTCTCTGCCTTTCCATGCTCCGCTTCTTCGAGCGGCGACATCCAAGCCGGTAAAAGCCACGAGTTTGTCTTTGTGTGTGAACTCATGCCCGTCAAGAAGCGAGAGGACCTTGGCAACACCGGCTTGAGAAACGCCGCGCATTGCATTAGAGATTTCAATCGCTTCTTTCGGGGCGTGGTCATGGATGTAAGCTTCAAACTCATCAATCTGTTTTTCAATTGATGTAATTGTTTTCTCCAGTTGAGAAAGATTAACTTTCATGCCAAGCAACGCTCCCGCTTCTTCGAGCTGCTTTAAGTGCGCTTTGAGCTGCTGCTTGTAGTGGTCGAGCTTGCCGGCAGAGGCGACGATCTTTTTGAGCGCCAAGCTTTGTTTGGTGGCTTTAAACTGCTTTAAGTTCGGCTCCAACAATCCGATGCGAGCCAGCCTGACGGCGTCCACGCTGTCATCTTTACTGTTCCTGACAGACACGCGCTGATATTGTTTGGTAATGAGCGGATTGATGACATTTACTTTAAATCCTGCCTGCGACACCATGAGCGCGCACCGGAGATGGTAATCTCCGGTGGATTCGATGACGCATGGAACAGAGACATCTGTTTTGTATTCTCTGAAAAATGCGAGCATGGATTCGACACCGTCTTCATTGTTTGCGCACGACTTTACCACAGCCGAGTGGTCAGTCCGGAGCGTTGCGAACGAGAGGCTTGATTTGGAAACATCGATTCCAATACTTGAAACAAGTGATGTATTCATACAAATTAAAATTAGCTGATAATGTTCAGAGCGTGGAAAGTAGCCTAATTGGTTATTGACACTCGATGGTGTAACCCGTTAGTGACTTTTTCACTCTGATCTCCGGGCGCGAAGAATTCTAGCGGAGACGCGCGAGGCGTAGGGTGTCGAATTTGACTTCGCGCCCAGAAATCATGATACAACTTCTTTGTTGTATGAGAGTATATTAGGGTG
>CAZUUL010000108.1:0-3990 GCA_964623155.1 uncultured Gammaproteobacteria bacterium | reverse complement strand
TTAACCGCGCCAAATACTATCTATACAAGGGGGTGAATCTTGCGAGACTTTAGGTCTTCATTACTTCGTAAATATGCTACAATAATTTTCTATGTACGACACCATCATCATTGGTTCCGGCCCGGCAGGACTTACGGCGGCTATCTATACCACCAGAGCCAATTTAAAAACCCTGGTGATTGCTGGCAGTGCCTGGGGTGGCCAGCTTATGCTGACAACCCTAGTTGAGAATTACCCCGGATTCCCAGAGGGGATTATGGGGCCAGAATTGATGCAAAAGTTTCGCGATCAAGCCGCTCGCTTTAAGGCGGAGATTTTAGATGTAGCGTTTGAAAAGGGTGTGTTTTTAGACCAACCATTTACCGTTACTGCCGGAGGGAAAGACTACCAAGGGAAGGCAGTTATTATTACATCGGGAGCGGATACGAAATGGTTGGGGTTACCTAATGAGCAGCGTCTAATTGGTCATGGTGTTTCATCGTGTGCCCCGTGTGACGCGTTCTTTTTTAAGGATAAAAGGGTCATCGTTGTTGGTGGAGGGGATAGTGCGATGGAGGAGGCGTTGGTGCTGACAAAATTTGCCTCCAACGTCATTATTGTTCATCGAAGAGATCAGTTTCGTGCTTCACAAATCATGCAAACTAGAGTAAAAGAACACCCGAAGATTAGCATCATCTGGAATACGGGGATTAAAGATGTGCTGGGCGAGAAGAACGTCACTGGAGCTTGCTTAAGTTCAAAGTTCAAAGTTCAAAGTTCAAAGTTACAGTTTAAAGTTAAAAATAAAGATACTGAAGTTTCAGTTGAGGAGTTAGAGAGTGGAGCGATTCCTGACATTAGGGGTCGGGTGATTGAGAAAAAAGCCGACGAAGTAGTTTGGGAAATGCCAATTGATGGACTCTTTGTGGCGATTGGGCATTTACCTAATTCACAAGTATTTTCTGGTATTGATATTGATGAGAAGGGCTATATTAAGCGCTATACCAAGCCAGGGCCTGGCGTTTGGCAGTACAACATGATGACTAATGTTGCTGGTGTGTTTGTAGCTGGAGATATCCATGACTATCAGTACAAGCAGGCAGTCACTGCCGCCGGCTTTGGCTGCATGGCGGCGATGGAGGTGGAGAAGTGGTTGGAACACCCAGTTGAGAGTTGACTAGGAACTTATTTAAAAAAATGTCTATGAATAGGGGTAGCGAAAAAAGAATAACAGACGGGCAAAATTTAGCATCAACAGCATATAAAAATGCTGCACTAATTGAAAAGAGACAAGCATTATATCAATTCACAACTCCTAGGTATTAAGTTGATAATGAAGCTGTCAAAAGGAATCTCTTCCAATCTCCTTTGCAGTTGGTGATGTTCAAGCAATTCAATTCCCTGACAAGATTTTTGATAGGGTTACCGCCATGCACATGCTTTATCATGTTTCAGATATTGATGAGGCAATCCGTGAAATTGCTCGCGTTATAAAACCAGATGGCTTGGTCTTGATATCTGCAAACAGTACATACAGTAAGCCAGCATTAACTGAATTAAAAGCTCAGGTCGCAAAAACATTAGGTAGAAACGCATATCCAGATGTAACTGCAAGGTTTAATATTGAGAGCGGTTTACCATACGTTCAAAAACATTTTGCAAAAACAGAAGTAATCAGATTTGTGAGTCAGCTTGAATTAACAACTCCTAAACCGTATGTGGATTATTTTGATTCTACTAGAGAATTCTGGCAACCTAAAGTATCAGATAGCGAATGGAAGAAAGCTTTATTTTTAGTTCAGGATTACATGGCGACAACGATAAAGAAAAATGATGGTATTTTTCGAGAACCGAATATTTTTGGAATTATACTTGCTTTGGTAGTGGAAAAGTTATAGTCGCTTTAGGGTATCACGGAGAATCTGTTGTTGAATATTTTGGAAGTAACTATAGAAATCTATTATTGAATTATGTTCTTAATCCTCAGCCTTTAGAAACTAAGAAACGATTATTACTCGCACAAGATGAATTACACAGTAATTTTGTAAAGGGTATATACCCGTCTTAGTTGATTTTGCAAATATTTTAAAAAAATTATCCCATTAAATCAATCCTTCGACAAGCTCAGGATTGATACTGAGTAATAGTCGAATGTATCAACTTAGAGGGGTTCACCCTGAAAGTTCACCCTGAAGGGTAAATACCGATTGCAATTTCGAATGCAAGAGGTATATAATGAGTTTATAATTATGTTCAACTGGTCAGTGGATGAAGATAGATTCCAAAATGAAGATCCCGAGGGTTATCGTCTGTGGCGGTTGACCCAATTGATTAATTATGGTTTAGATGGAGAAAAATTGGATCGGGAAGAAGTAAAGCAAGCCTGGCCGAAAATAAAAGATGAACTTGATCCGCATAAACGAAGGCTGATAGAATTCATTCTATGGGACAAGATGTACTCACTCCCAACCAACATTTCATTCTGGACCTGGCCTCCAAAGAAAAAATAATTAGCGAGTGGTTTTACTTTACCGGCGGCACAGCGCTGGCCGAATTCTACTTAAAACACCGCCTGTCAGAAGATCTGGATTTTTTCAGCGACACCAGTTTTGATCACTCAATTGTCGACGATTTTTTAAATAAGATTGCCTCCAAAAAAAACGCTACCTTCACCAAAAAAATTATTTTAGGCCCTGCAATTGCCCAGCTTGTTTTCCCGAATAATCATTGAAAGTCGATTTTGTCTATCAACCATATAAATCCTTAGAAAGAGGAAAAAAGTACCATAATCTATGGATTGCAAGTATTTGGGATATAGCAGTTGATAAGCTCTACACGATCTTTCATCGGGCGAAAGCTCGCGATTTTGTTGACCTTTATTTTGCTATTCGCGAAATTAATTGCAATTTTGATCAGCTGCTTAACGCATTGGAAGAAAAATATCAAGCTCAATTTGATAAAGTGAGTTTATTTAGTCGCCTCCCAATTGTGAAAGATGTAGCTGATTTTCCCACGATGCTCGTCCCGTTTGAACGAAAGCAAATGGAGGAATTTTACCTAAATTTGGCTAAAAATTTTGGGGATAAAATATTTCAGTGATGTTTTAGTATCCTGTAAATCTTTCGCTGTGCAAATGTTCTTCAGGAATACCCATGTTGGCTAACATTGTACGTATTGAATCAACCATTTTTGGCGGACCGCAGGTATAAAATTGAGTAGTTTTTATATCCTTAGTATATTCATTCACCATCGCCTCATTTATTCTGCCAGTTCTGCCCGTCCATACATCGGATTCTGTTGGTCGAGTAATGGTGTGAACAATATTTAAATTTAAATCAGTGGAACTCCAGCGATCCATATCTTCTTTAAAGGCGATTTCAGCCGGCGTGTGGTTAGAATAAAGCAAAGTTAGTAAACGAGGACTTTTAGTATCACTAATATACTTTAACATTGATCGGACGGGAGTAATGCCTACTCCGCCAGCAAGAATAACAATTGGAAGATTGGTATCATCTAAAATAAACCGGCCTAAGGGACCAATAATACTTACTTTGGTGCCGACAGCAAAGTTAGGTATTGCCCTTTTTAAAGCACTGACACCGATGCGGAAACTGCACATGAGAAAATCTTCAGTAGGGGAGGAAGCAACTGAGAAGTTGCGCGTATTGCAGCGCTGGTCACAAGCATCTACCGGAAAAGTCCAGCGTAAAAATTGTCCGGCTTTAAAGCTAAATCCTGGTGGCTTAGTGAAAATTAGACTAAGAACCGTTGCTGTCTGGTAGCGAATTTCTTTGAGCGTGATTTGCATAAGAAACTATACTATAGCATAGATGTCACGTCAGACTCCTTGTCATTTCTGCTCTTGTTCAAGTACAATAGTTTTGCTTATGTTACAAACTAATATCAACTCTCAGACAACAACTTCATCAATAAAAGAAGCGCTTGGATATACTAGACCAAAAAAAATACCAGGAAAATAAGCTGTGTCCATAGAAGCTGGCTGCCCAAACA
>CAZUUL010000107.1:0-4017 GCA_964623155.1 uncultured Gammaproteobacteria bacterium | reverse complement strand
ATACTCTCAAACTCCAGGCTAAAAAAATCCACAGCCACACCGTACCTCTTGAAATGGGTGGATTATACCGGACTGCGCCTATGGTTTTGGCGCCGCTTCTTGCCAGAGTCGGCAAAGGCATCGTGCCTAATCCGGGCGGCTGCCGGCTGGGCAAGCGGCCGATTGACAGACATATAGAAGCCCTTCAGGCCCTGGGGGCAAAGATTGTTTATAGAAACGGATTTTTCCATGCTTCAAGCCGCGGTCTGAAGGGAACCAGATATAAATTTCACAAAAACACCCACACAGGCACAGAAACTGTTATTTTAGCAGCAGTTTTAGCCGAGGGAACAACAATTATAGAAAATGCTGCTGTTGAGCCGGAGGTAGACGACTTGATCAAGCTTCTAAATCTCATGGGGGCAAAGATAGTGCGCCCGGCATCGCGAACCATAAAAATTAGCGGTGTTCAGAAGCTGCATGGTGCTCATTACCAAATCATGCCCGACAGGAATGAAGTCGT
The DNA here is from genome assembly GCA_964623155.1 of uncultured Gammaproteobacteria bacterium. Lineage (GTDB taxonomy): Bacteria > Patescibacteriota > Microgenomatia > CAZUUL01 > CAZUUL01 > CAZUUL01. The sequence goes on along the minus strand of CAZUUL010000107.1, from coordinate 3,515 downwards.
GACATTTGCTATAGCCGCCTTGGTGACGCGCGGAGAAATTATCGTAGAGGGTACTGTGCATGAACACTTAAGGGCTTTTTTTGACGTTTTGGGCCGTAGCGGCGGCGGTTGGGAGAAACTTTCAGCATCAGCCACGAGATTTTTTTATAAACAGCCGCTGAAAGCAAGCGATATTTTAACCGGAGTCTACCCCGAGTTTATGACCGACTGGCAAGCGCCTTGGACACTTCTTATGACTCAAGCCCAGGGCAAATCTGTTGTCCACGAAACAATTTACGAACATCGTTTCGGTTTTGTCACGGAATTGCGGAAAATGGGAGCAAAGATTGATTTTTTTCACCCCAAAGTTGATAATCCAGCAGATTTTTACAATTTTAACTGGTCTGATAAAGATCCCAACGATTATCAAGGTATAATAATAAGCGGTCCAACTCAATTACATAATGCGGTCGTTGACATAACCGATCTTCGTGCCGGCGCAACTTTGCTTCTGGCGGCGATATCGGCTCAGGGTACAAGCGTCCTGCACGGAATTGAACACATTGACCGCGGTTATGAAGACATCGAAGGAAGATTACAAAAACTGGGAGCAGAAATTAAAAGAACAGCTGATTAGTAGAATGATTGACAGTTTTACTGTTATTCTTATTGCCGGTGGGGTTTCTAAGCGGATGTGGCCGTTGGGAGATAAATGTTTTCTACCCTTTTTAGATACTTCACTTTTGCTTCACTCCCTGAATCAATACAAGCGGCTGGGAGTAAAAAAAGTCGTCATTGTCGGCAACAGTCGAAATATTAATAGTGTTAGAGAAGTTATTTCTCGGTTCCCGGCCATGTCCCTGTCGAGCATAGAACAAAAAGGTCATGGTATGGCTGGTGCTCTTCTTTCAGCCATGCCGCTTTTGTCAACCCGATCTGCTTTGGTTGCCTGTCCTCACGACATTATCGACGATGGAGCAATTGCCGCAGTTCTAACGGCGACAAGAAATAAAGTTGATGGTGCGATTTTAGGAAAAAAAGTGCGACGTTACTTTCCCGGAGGATATATTGTTTCTGAAGACGGTATCATCAAAAAAATTGTAGAGAAACCAGGCGAAGGCAACCAACCAAGCAGTTATGTAAATATCGTTTCCCATTATTTCAAGGATGTTTCTGCTTTTGCCAAAATCATGAAATCAGTAACGCAAGAACAGGACGACGTCTATGAAAAAGCACTTACTAAAATGATTGCCGCTGGAGCACGATTTACTCTGGTTGCCTACGATGGCCCGTGGGTTTATCTAAAATATCCCTGGCATGTTCTGGAAGTTATGAATTATTTCTTAAATCAGATAAAAAAGCCCCAGATTGCCAAAACCGCCCGTATTGATTCATCAGTCAGGATAAATGGACCGGTAGTTATCGCTGAAAACGCTGTCATTTATCATCAATCCATAATCATTGGTCCTTCCTTTATCGGCGCTGGGACTATTGTTGGCAACAACAGCTTGGTCAGGAATTCTCATCTTGGCAATCAGTGTGTGGTTGGTTTTAATACCGAAGTGGTCAGAAGTTATGTCGGCGATGAAGTCTGGTTTCATAGCAACTATGTCGGTGACAGCGTAATTGGCAATAACGTAGCCATGGGTTCAGGGGCGGTGACAGCCAATATCCGTCTGGATGAGCAGCAGGTTCGTTCATTAGTCGGAAAAGATTTGCTTGCAATCGGTCAGACAAAACTTGGCGCCATAATAGGTAATGACGTCCGGATTGGCGTAAATGCAAGCATCATGCCGGGGATAAAAATCGGCCGAGGAAGTTTTGTCGGAGCCGGGGTGATTTTAACACGGGATTTAGCCGATGATATGCTGGTTACGGTAGAACAAAAGATAAATATCGCAAAAAACAAAAAATCGGTCAAAACCAGCGAACGGAAAAAATTTAGAAAAGCGGCAACTCTGAATGGCTAAAATCTCATTACCTGTTCTCATTGTGCATGGTTGGAATACGACTGCGGACGTGCAAAGATACAATCCTCTAAAAAAAGAGCTGGAAAACCGAGGATACCCAGTTTTTATCCCGGATTTGCCAGGTTTTTACTCGCGCCGAAACCTATCAAAGCCATTGCAACTCGACGATTATGCCCATTTTGTAGAAAAATACATTTGCCAGAAAGTTAAAAAGGAGAAAGGAAATAAGAAGAATAAGTTGATATTAATTGGTCATTCTTTTGGCGGAAGAATCGGGATAAAACTTGCGGCTAAAAATCCCGGCCTAATTAAAATCCTGGTTCTCACCGGTACGCCGGGATTTGTCCCTACTTCGAGGGCAAAAATTTTATTTTTTTTCATTCTTGCCAAGGCGGGCAGAGCGGCACTTTCAGTGCCGGTAATTTCTGTTGCTCGAAATCCCGTCAGAAAAATGCTTTATCGGTTGGCCAAGGCCTCAGATTATTTACATTTAAACGGATTCCTTAAACAGACATTTAAAAATATCATTAGGGAAGACCTCGAAAGACCAATGAGGCAAATCAAAATACCTTGCCTATTAATTTGGGGAAGTGAAGATAAATTAATCCCTCTAGGGATAGCAAAAAAGATGCAGACAACCATCCACGGATCAAAATTAGAAATTATTCCCAAAGGCAACCATATTGTTGTATGGAAACAACCTAAAAAATTTGTCGATAAAGTAGAAAAATTTTTACAAACACTTCAATGATATATATCAATAAAGTATCCAATTTCATCGTATGAATTCTATTACTGTATTTGCATATGTAATTCTTATTGCCTTTATTATTCGTACCTTGCGCAATACGTTGTACCAGACGTTTTTGTGGCAACTCAAAGAGTATCGTGTGGACCGGATGATCGCACATTTAAAAACACTGCAAGGGAAGAGATTAATGTTTGGACCAATAACGATTATAAAATGGATGCTTCTGTTTTTATTTATATGCTTCTTATTGTTAAGAAATTGGGGCTATTTGGTGCTAGGATTAATTGGGGTAATTTGGGTTGCAGAAGCAATTTTGAATTTGAGAGAATTATTTTCAAGAGGATGGAAGGTTCCAAAATTTACTATAAAGATTTTATTTATATTGTTAATTATAGCAACTGTTATAATAGTTTTTCTAGCTTTGTTCTTCAGAGACGATTCAATTTTTGTGAGATCTTCTATAGCAGATAAATTGTATGGATGGTTATTAGTTACAGTCTTTTTTTCACCCTTTATTGATAAACTCCTAGCTCCTTCGATTGCTCTACTTATGATCTCATTTAATATTCCCAGTTGGATTTACAAGAAGTGGATTATAGAGAGGGCTAAAAAGAAGATGGGGGAAATTAGGGGGAGAGGGAAAATAAGGGTAATAGGGATAACTGGAAGTTATGGGAAGACATCGACAAAGGAGTTTTTGGCGACGATTTTGGCCCACAAGTACAATGTTGCGAAAACTCCCGCAAGTCAAAATACGGATATTGGGAATGCGAAGTATATTTTAAACGAGCTAAAGGATAATACACAAGTGTTTG
>CAZUUL010000106.1:1579-4061 GCA_964623155.1 uncultured Gammaproteobacteria bacterium | reverse complement strand
AAAAATTATAATTGACTCAGGTGGTGCAAGGGCGAGTAAAGATCAGCTTAAACAGCTGGCCGCCATGCGGGGGCTGGTAGTTGATCCATTAGGAAAGATTGTCGAGTTGCCGACCAAATCCAACTTCCGGGAAGGTTTATCCATCTTTGAGTACGTGACATCGACCCGGGGATCGCGCAAAGGTCTGACCGACTCAGCCCTTAAAACCGCCGATGCCGGTTATCTTACCCGCCGCCTAGTCGACGTATCTCATGATGCCATTATTCGCATAGAGGATTGCCAAACCGAGGAGGGCATTGAAATTCTTGCGCAGGATGCAAACAGACAGGCTTCATTCGCTTTCCGCATTATCGGCCGGATTGCTTTGAAAAGAGTCGTCGATCCTAAAACAAAAAAAGTTATTGTCAAAGCAGGCGAGGAAATTGATGACAAAAAGGCCGCCCGCATTGAGGAAGCGCGTGTACAGCACGTATATCTGCGGTCACCGCTATTTTGTAAAGCCGAAGTTGGCCTTTGTCAAATGTGCTATGGCCGTGATTTTTCCACCAGGCGTTTGGTTGATATTGGTACGCCAGTGGGAATTATTGCCGCCCAGTCAATCGGAGAGCCCGGAACTCAACTAACCATGCGGGTGCGTCATGCCGGCGGAATAGTCGGTTTGGACGTTACCCAGGGACTGCCTAGAGTCGAGGAGCTATTTGAGGCAAGAACGCCGAAAATCCTGTCTCCGATCTCGGAAATCGCCGGAAAAGTCGAAGTCGTTGAGACCGAAGACGGTTATAAGGTACGGGTAAAAAATACCAGCATTAAACCGGTTGAAGAACGGGAGTATCTGGTGCCGGCTACAGCCCAGCTGCGGGTGAAAGATGGCCAACTTATTGCCGCGGGCGAGCAGCTAACGAGCGGATTTTTAGACATCAAAGAAGTCTTAGCTATTCGCGGTCTGCACGGAGTTCAGCGGTATCTTATTGATGAGATTCAAAAAGTCTATGAATCACAGGGTATCCCAATCAACGACAAGCATTTTGAAGTAATCGTCCGCAAGATGAGTGATAAAGTTAGAGTTGAGACCCCCGGTGACACAACTCTTTTACCCGGTGAACTGATCGACCGCATTACCTTTGAGGGAGAAAATGCCCGGGTATTGTCTGAGGGTGGCGATCCCGCATCAGCCCATGTCGTTGTGTTGGGTATTACCCGGTCGGCTTTATATACCAACTCGTGGTTATCGGCCGCTTCTTTTCAGGAAACAACCAATGTTTTGACCGATGCGGTGCTCGCCGGCAAAGAAGACAGATTGTTAGGTTTAAAGGAAAATGTTATAATTGGTAGGCTTATTCCCACCAGTCCAGAACGCGCTAAAATTGTGGAATAAAAAAATAAATTCGAAATTCGAATTTATTTATTATTATGCCGACAATCAACCAACTTACGCGCAAGAGAAGAAAAAAAGTCACTAAAAAAAGCAAGGCGACGGCGCTTCGCCGTTTCTTCAGCGCAAAAGATCAAAAAATAAAATACTTTCATGCTCCCTTTAAACGGGGTGTGGCCACTGTTGTTAAAACCATGACCCCCAAAAAGCCAAACTCGGCTCTAAGAAAAGTCGCGCGGGTGCGATTGTCAAACAAACAGGAAGTAACTGCCTATATTCCGGGCATCGGCCATGAACTTAGCGAACACGCGGTAGTTATGGTGCGAGGCGGCAGAGTTAAAGATCTGCCGGGAGTCAAATATCACATTGTCCGCGGTAAATGGGATACATCAGGCGTTGCTGGCAGAAAACAGGGCCGATCACTTTATGGGGCGAAAAAGAGCGGCCAAACTGCACCGGCAGGAGCAAAACCGCTTGCGCCGCCTGCTGCTTCGGTTGCAGCAGCACCGGCATAAAACAGCATCTCACTCAAAATCTAGATTATGGCACGCGGAGGAAGAATAAATAAACCACCACTGGCGCTTGATCCGGTCTATAACAATAGGCTGATGACGCGATTTATCAATCGCTGTATGGAACGTGGCAAGAAGCGCTTAGCCGAGCGCTTGGTATATGATGCGCTGGAGCAAATTCAAGCGGCAGGCCATGATCCTATCAAAATCTTTGAATCGGCAATTACCAATGTCGGACCACGAATTGAAGTCAGGCCGCGGCGTATAGGAGGAGCTTCTTATCAGGTTCCGATTGAGGTTCGAGGTGACCGCCGCGTGGCTTTAGCCATTCGCTGGATTATCAGTTCCGCCAAAAAACGCACTAATAAAGAATATAAATCATTCCCCAAAAAGCTCGCAAGCGAGCTTATTGATGCATCACAGAATCTGGGTGAGGCAATTAAAAAACGTGATATGGTGCATCGGATGGCAGAAGCCAACAAGGCCTTTGCCCATTTTAGGTGGTAAAAAATCAAGAACTGTGAAGTGAGAAATGGGAAGTTTGATATATGCCAGACAAACAAAATAGAATCTTTCCCCTAGACAAAATTCGCAATAT
>CAZUUL010000106.1:0-1569 GCA_964623155.1 uncultured Gammaproteobacteria bacterium | reverse complement strand
AATATAGGTATCATAGCCCATATTGATGCAGGAAAAACCACCACCACTGAACGGATTTTATTTTACACGGGGAAGACTTATAAAATTGGTGACATCGATGAAGGTACAACCCAGATGGATTGGATGCCCCAGGAAAGAGAACGAGGAATCACCATCGTTTCGGCTGCAACGACTACATTTTGGACAGCTTCAAGCGGCATACTAAAGGGTAATAAGATACGTATCAATATTATTGATACTCCTGGTCATGTTGACTTTACAGCAGAAGTAGAACGTTCTTTACGTGTTCTTGACGGCGGGGTAACAGTTCTGGATGCTGAAGAAGGAGTCCAAAGCCAATCCGAGACCGTCTGGCACCAGGCCGATAAATATGAGGTGCCCCGCATTTGTTTTGTCAATAAAATGGATAAAGTCGGAGCAAATTTTGAGCGAACGGTAGCGATGATAGAAGACCGGTTGGGAGCGCGAACCGCTGTTATGGTTTATCCCCTTGGACGAGAACATGACTTTACTGGGGTGGTTGATTTGTTAGAGCAAAAAGTCTACACCTGGGGCAGTGATGAATTAGGAACGAAATATGAAATAAGTGAAATAATTCCTCCACAACACAAAGACGCAGTTGAGCAGGCGCGCAAGCGGTTACTCGAGCGCATCTCCGAAAGCGATGACGCTTTGCTTGAAAAATTTGTCGGCGGAGTCGAACCTAGTAACGATGAACTCGGCCATGCGCTGCGGCGGGCAACTATTTCCTATAAATTGGTTCCGGTTTATTGCGGAACGTCACTTCGGAATAAGGGTGTTCAGCCTCTGCTTGATGCTATTGTTAACTACCTGCCATCGCCGCAGGATATAAATGCCGTTGTCGGTGTAAATCCCAAGAAAGGTGATGAAGAAGTCCGGAAACAGAGTGTGGAGGAACCTTTCTCGGGTCTGGCCTTTAAAATTCAAGTTGATCCCCATGTTGGGAAACTTACCTATATTCGTATTTACTCAGGAACTCTTGCCTCCGGATCCTATATCTATAATGCCACAAAAGACAAAAAAGAACGCGTCTCAAGACTTCTTTTAATGCATGCCAATACCCGGGAAGAAATCGCTAGTGGTTTTGCCGGAGAAATTGTGGCTGCGGTTGGTTTAAAAGATACTTCAACTGGCGACACGGTTTGTGAAGAAAGGCGGCCGATTCTTTTGGAGACAATAAAATTCCCAGAGCCGGTTATTTCACTTGCGATTGAACCCAAAACCAAAGCCGATCAGGAAAAAATGGGTTCGGCCCTGCAACGTTTGGCTGAGGAGGATCCTACCTTTCGCATAAAAAGCAACATTGAGACAAATCAAACTATCATCTGGGGAATGGGAGAACTGCATCTGGAGGTGATCGTGGACCGCATGCGACGGGAATTTAGTGTCGCTGCCAATGTCGGCGCCCCCCAGGTTGCATACAAGGAAACGATAAAACTTTTAGCCAGCGGAGAAGGCAAATACATCCGCCAAACCGGGGGCCGGGGCCAGTACGGCCATGTGCGGCTCCGGGTGGAGCCGCGCGAACGGGGCGCGGGGTTTGAGTTT
>CAZUUL010000105.1:0-4092 GCA_964623155.1 uncultured Gammaproteobacteria bacterium | reverse complement strand
GGCTGATGATCTATTTAACCCTCTAGTCAACATCGATCTTATAGCGCGCTACCACAAACGAACTATCGATACTTACGGCAATGTTTCAACCGACCAGCTGGTTCGAGCGTATAATGCGGGCGATATAAACGCTGCTCCCCACCCAGGCCATATGGAGCGGTTTTGGATGTGGTACAATAGTTATCAGGAAGACAGTTCAACCAGTAAATAAAAATCTCTATGGAATCAGCTAAACACCAACCAGAAAGAAGAAGGGCAGTCAAAGAATTTGAAGTGCTTCGACAAAATGTAAAAACACTTGAACAACTTAACCAGCTAATGGAACTGTTACCAAAAGACCAACGATTATCTGTCGCGAAAAAAGTTTTCAAACCGTAACGAGGATTTCCTAAACCTGTTATCTTTTCCTACTCCTATTTCATCGGCATCGTGGATAGCTTTTTCGTGGTTGACCACCAGAATTCTTTTCCCTCTTTTTTGGCAGTTACCATATACCAGTAAGGGACGCCTCTTTTTAGATACATTATGGTGTAGCTTGAGGCATTGGCGGGAAGCCTGCGGACTGCATGCATCCAAGTTTTATCAGAACTTTCCTTGTAGTAAATATTATAGTGGGTAGCGCCAGGTACGCTTTGCCACATTACCGTTCCTTGAGAATAGAGTTGCGTTGTGGCAGATGCCGGAGTTGCAACTAATAAAGTCACCATCAGCATCGTGCTGAAAAGGAGGAGGGATTTGATGATATTGTTCATATGTCACTATTATTGTGATATTTGTCACAGTTTGTCAAGGGGGCAAAATGAAGCTAAATAGTAAAAATTTATGATTCTTGCTATTTTTTGCAATATAACTAAAATAGGAAATCGTATGAACAATTTAAGTTCACCACCTTCTTCATCGCTGCAAGCTTTTTTTCTTGCTGGAGAACGCGTAGTTTATAAAAAAGGCCAAGTCATCGTTGATCAAGATGAAATACCAAGCGGGGTTTACTACATCGAGCAAGGGTTTGTGCGAATCTACTCTACTAACCAAGAAGGTGAAGAAAAGGTCCATGCTATCTACAAGGCAGAGGAGATTTTTCCCCTGCTTTGGGCGCTTCGCGATATTAAAAAAGAATTCAGCTACAAAACCCTGGACACAACCGTTCTCTATAAAGTCAAAAAAAAGGAATTTCAAACGTTTGTCAGGCAAAATTCCTCCCATGCCCTGGAACTAATCGATAAACTTTCTGGGCTTTTAAATATCTTTATGGACCGGGTAGACAATCTCGTCACCCCCAAGGCATACCCGCGTGTGATCTCCCGCCTCCTGTTTTTTGCCAATCGGTTTGGCAGAACCGATGGCCGGGAAGTCGCTATCGCCATTCCGCTTACCCACTCTGATATCGCCAATTCAATAGCTATCAGCCGCGAAACTGCCAGCCGGGAAATACACAAACTTATAAAAAAAGGGTTGATCGCCTATAAAGACCGGTCGATCATCATTAAAGATCGGGATAAACTACTTAAAGAACTCCTGCTGCTTTCCGGTTTTGCCTTCAGCCTGGTCGAGCAATATTTTTAACCCTTACCTAGTAAATTTATAGTAGATTAATTTGACCGTTTCCGTGGTTATGAAGTAGAAAAACACAATAATAAAGATAATGGCAAGATTGGCTAAAGTCGGAGATTCAAAATGAAAAAGTCCATGCCCAAGCGGTGTGTACGGTAACAAAACCGTAGTCAGAAAAGCTGCCGATGATAAAAGGATGAGAAAAGGCGCGGGCGGTTTACTAATGAGAAAAAATGAGCGAGTACGAATCGAGAAAACAAATAATAACTCTGTCAGAATACTGCCAATAAACCAGCTAGTTTGCAGCGTCGCCGGGGCCTGCCTAAAAAATACGCCAAAAAACAGGAAATCAAAAATTGTACTTACCATACCAAGCAGCAAAGCAATAAGCGCAAATCCCCTGATATCATAGCGGCGGGGTCGATTGATACTTTCTGCATCTACCGTATCAGTGGCAATGGCAATCATCGGGAAATCCGACAGCAGGTTAACTAAAAGGATTTGAAGCGGCAACAATGGCAGAAAATCAATAAGCAGCGAGGCGGTGGCTATAGCAAAAAAGTTGCCAAAATTGGCGGAAAGAGTCGCGGTGATGTACTTTGTCGTGTTGGCAAAAACCTGCCGGCCTTCGCGAATCCCATCGACTATAACCTTTAAGCTTTTCTTAAGAAGAACAATGTCTGACGCTTCTTTGGCGATATCTGAAGCTCCCGCGACCGCCAAGGCCACGTTGGCAATTTTTAATGCGGGCGCGTCGTTGATGCCTTCGCCTAGGAACCCGACTTCATAGCTTTCCTGCAACAGGCGGATGATGTTATATTTTTGCTGCGGCGTAACGCGGGCAAAAACCTGATATCGGTCAACCGCCTGATGCTGCTCGCCAAGGCTTAGCTGCTCAAACTCTGAACCGGTAATCACTTGAGCGGGCGAATCGATGAGATGAATACTGAAAGCAACATTACCGGCAACTTCTCTGCTGTCGCCTGTGAGAATTTTTACTTGCACTGCCAATTGTTTTGCCTGAGCCACAGCGGCCGCGGTTGATGGTTTGATAGGGTCGATAAAGGCCAGCAGACCTATAAACTTAAGATGCTGCTCTAAAGTCGGGATATCATAAGTTTCTTTTTTATCAATTGATCTGGCGGCGACAGCAAGCACCCGGCTTCCCATCTTTCCTTTAGTTTGCATCCAGTGGTTCAATTTTTCTTTCTGGTTGCCGGAAAGATCACAAATTCCGAGAACATCTTCTGCCGCACCTCGGACAACAAGCGTGCGCGCGCCCGACTTTTCCAGCAAAGCACTGGTACGTTTGCGCAAGGGATCAAACGGAACCATACCCAGCTGGCGGTAGGTATCACGCAGCGTCCTTTCTGCCTGGGGCAGACTGGTTAAAAGAGCTGCGTCAAAAGCCGAATTGCCGCGGTTGCGCTCAAAGCCGGACAACGGTGACGCCAGGTTTGCATACAAAAGGACTTGATTTTTGTCTTGTCCGTAAATTTCATCAACGCTTAATTTATTTTCTGTCAGCGTGCCGGTTTTATCACTGCAAAGAATTTCGATACTGCCCAAATCCTCGATGGCGGAAAGCCGTTTGACCACGACGTTATTTTTCGCCAGGCGCAACGCCCCCAGGGATAAAGAAAAAGTAATCACAACCGGCAGGGCTTCAGGAATAACGCTAACTGCCAAAGCCAAGGAAAAAATGGCGATCTCAACCAAACTCGGACTGGGTTTTAATAAAAGATGGGCAATCACAATTAAAACCAGGGTCAGGCAAACTAAAGCAAGCGTAAATTTACTAAATTTTGCAATATCTTTTTCAAAAGTACTCTGGCGAGGAATGGCGGTCGAAAGTCGAACAATATCGCCGTAGGTGGTATTTTTTCCTGTGGCAACAACAACCCCTGCTCCTTTTCCGGCAACCACAGTTGTTCCTGAAAAACCCATATTCCTTGCTCTGTGCAGACTTTTTTCTTCTATCTTGAGTGCTTCGGAATTTTTTTCCACAGGAACTGATTCACCTGTTAATATCGACTCGTCAACGATAAGCGAGTTGGTAATAGTAAAACGGATATCGGCGGGAATGATATCGCCTGGCTCGATATGGATAACGTCGCCCGGCACGAGACCGGTCACATCAACAACCATTTCCTTTCCATCGCGCGTCACAGTAGATTGGGAAGTTAAATATTTTTTGAGGAGTTTTAAGGTTTGCTCAGACCGGTATTCCTGATAAAAACCCAAAACTGTATTTATGGTGATAAACAAAAAGATCATAATCGCATCCAGCGTCTCTCCCAACCAAAGTGCCAAAAGACAAGCTCCAATAAGAAGATAAACGAAGGGTGAAGTAAACTGCCGGGCGAGAAGAGTTTTCCAACCGCGTTCATCAGTCTGAATATAATTGGGGCCGTAATGGAGCAGACGTTGCTTTACCGCATTCGTGGATAAACCCTGATTGGAAGTGGCTAATACATGAAAAACTTCCCCGACTGTTGCTGTCGTGTAACGAGAAAAAGCCATTGAAGTTATTATTACCTA
>CAZUUL010000104.1:0-4144 GCA_964623155.1 uncultured Gammaproteobacteria bacterium | reverse complement strand
GTATTCTTAAGTCTTACGGCGAGTGATTTTATTCTTGTAATACTTTTTGATTCAAGGACCACTTCTCCAGATTTTGCGGCTTCCATCAATAGCGCTTTGCCCTCTTTTGACTTTCCTGCCAAGGCATAACTCAAAGCTATTAGATGCGCTAATTTTCCTGTTACCGCTTTAGTTGAAGCGACGGATTTCTCCGGTCCAGCACCGATAAGCATTTTATAGTTAGCTTCACGATAGAGTGTTGATCCGAGAACGTTGACTATGGCAAAAATTTTCGCTCCTTGGGCTTTGGCTTTTTTTATTGGCTCCAAAGTATCCATGGTTTCACCCGATTGTGATAATGCGATGACAAGGTCATTCTTTGTTAGAAACCTAAGCTGATGCCAAAATTCGCTACCGATTGCCCAATTTATCGGATATTTGGCAATTTGCGAAAATAAATAGCTTCCGGCAAGAGAAACATATGAAGCGCTCCCGCAACCCATCAAATAGACATTGCGGAATCTTTTTATGACTTTTGCGAGTTTTTCCGCCTGCGAAAACGCACTCGCGATATTCCTTATGATCTTGGGCTGTTCGTTGATTTCCTTTAACATGAAATAAGGATAGCTACCCTTTTCTGCCTGAGCAATCGACCATGACAGTTTGCGTTTGATTGGCTGAATGGTTTTGCCATTTTTAGCGTGAAATATCGACACTCTGTCATCTCGAATAATCGCCATCTCACCATCTTCAAGAAAATGAACTATCTTCGTATGGGGAATAAGAGCTGCGGCATCACTCGCCACAAAATTTTCTTTTTTTCCAAAACCGACTATCAGCGGCGAACCGTTGCGGGCAACGACTAATTCGTGATCTTTTATCCAAATAACAATAATCGCATTAAGTCCATCCATTTTGTTAAATGCGCTTCTAACGGCCTCATCAAAAGTCATTGTCTTTGCATACTCCTCAACCAGATGAACTGCAACTTCGGTATCGGTTTCAGATATAAATTTATGCCCTTTTTTTAGTAATTCTTTTTTTATACTCTCGTAGTTTTCAAATATGCCGTTATGAACAAGAGCGATGCTACCAGTACAGTCTAGATGCGGATGGGCGTTGCTATCGGTAACTCCGCCATGAGTGGCCCAACGGGTATGTCCAAGAGCAAGTCTTCCTTGTGGTAACTCATCAATGGAAGAGTTCCCAATTTTACCGGCTTTTTTCTTAACAACCAGACGTGCTTCATTATTTTCTGGTACTACAGCGACACCCCAGCTGTCATAACCACGATATTCAAGATCCTTTAAGCCCGTAAAAACGATTTTGACTGCATTCTTTTTATAACCAACATAACCGAATATGCCACACATAGACCCTCCCCAACCAATATTACTAATGATGAAATAAAAAAAGACTGATTAAATGAAGAAAAGCGGACTCCATCATCGATCATTTAATTTTGCTATTACCGGCAAAGATATTATCGCATACTTCATATGCTGTCAAGTTGATTTTGAGACTTTTTTAGGGATTTTTGATAAAATAAGCTCGATCAATTTGGATAATTTAACTGAGCGTTAAGTCGGGCCGATGTAGCTCAATGGTTGAGCAATCCCTTCGTAAGGGAAAGGTTAGAGGTTCAAGTCCTCTCATCGGCTCAAAAGGTTTTTTGATACAATGGAATAATATGGTTAGCACCAACCGCCGGATTCGCTCCTACGAGCGCCAGACAAAGATTCGAATCGCTAAACTAATCTTTCTTACCCTTGGTCTGGTGGTTCTTATAATTTTCCTAGGCCCCCGGGTAATCGTTCAATTTAGCATTTTTTCTGAACGCTTTAAGCCTTCTTCTGAACAAACAGAAAACAAAACTAAAAGCCTTATTCTTCCCCCGCAGCTTGATCCGCTTCCCGAGGCGACCAAAGAAAACGCCATAACAGTCAGCGGAAACGCCCAGCAGGGAACGACCATCGAGGTATTTGTCAATGATGTAGCCAAAGGTAAAATTCAAGTCAACAGCAATCATGCATTTTCCCTTGACAAGGTGAAACTTAAACCAGGTGAGAACAGGATTACCGCCGTCGCCAGTCTTCCGAATGAAGGTCAAAGCGAAGCAAGCCAACCAGTTATAATAGTTTATAAAAATGAGCCGCCCCCCTTAACGGTGACTGAACCCGAGGATAAGGCCAAACGCAGCGGCGATGAAAAAACCCTAACCCTGAAAGGATCTACAGCCGCCGGCAATGAAGTTACGGTCAACGGCAGAATCGTAGTAGTTGACCGCGAGGGGAATTTTGAATACACCTTAATCTTAAGCGACGGCACTAATAATATTACAATCCTGGCACATGACAACGCCGGAAATGAAACTAAAGTTGAACGGAGTGTTAGCTATAATCCCTGACTTCAATTGCAGCTACCAGTAACCACATCCAAACCATAACCCATGGGTAAAAAAGGCTATTAACAAAAAAAGAGTGGATCGCGACAGAAAAAATGCTCGCCTTTACTACCCAATCTGCAGATGGGGAAAAAAATAAAGCAACTAATAAGCGTAGGAATATTGCCAATCCGATTATCCCCACCGTAGCCCAAACAAAAAGATAACTGTTGTCAGCCCCGGCGCGCGAGTGAAGCGGCGAAAAATATTCAGGGCCTAAGAGTTTTGCAGATGGTCTTACAAATTCATACATGTTATATCCTGCCCCGAAAATCGGCCTGGCCATTATGATCTTAACTGCCTCCTGCATATTATTTATGCGCGACGTTACCGTGGCAGTCCGCCGGAGATTGGTTCCTTCTGTTGCCGGCCTCGGCCAAAAAACAATAAAGGCCGTGAAAAATAACAACATAAAACCCAGAAGTCGTTTATGGCTTTTTCCCAGAACAAGCGGGAGGGAAAGATAAAAAGCCAGATAAGAACTTCTTGAAAAAGTGAGTCCCAAAGCTACCATGCACAAAATGCAGATGAGAAAAAAAGTCATTCTCTGTTTTTGTTTATAGAGCCTGGCTACCCACAAAATGAGAGTAAGGACAATAACCATGCCGGCGAAATTTGCATCTAACAAAGTGGAAAATAATCGGTAAGCATGAGGATCCCAGCCAAACTCTTCCCAAGTCTTTAAACTGGGAAAAAAAATATATTGAATAATTCCAACAGCAGCTATACTTAATCCGGAAATTAAAAGTCCCCAAATAACAAGTTGCCTCTGAATAATTCTTCTGTTTAGAAAATCAATCGTTATAAAATAAACAAGAACATATAAAAGCCAGCGCAAAAGGTAAGCCCCGCCAATTCCCAACTGGATTAAAGAATAACTTCTGGCATTGATGATATAGGAAAAAACAAGCGCCAGAACAAAAAAAACAATTGGGTAATAGAGCCGCGGTAGCAGTGGCGGCAGTTTCTTAAAGAAAATATAAATCAGCCAGACAATAAGCAACAGCGACACCCCTAGGTCTAAAAGAGAAACATATACCCTGTCTGAAAACAAAGCAAACCTGCCCAAAGCTCCCGCGATAAAACCTAAAAAGATGAGCAAGTAAATTGTCGCCAAGAGTTTTTTTATCATGAACTTCTGAATTTATTTTGCAGAAGATATAGCTTCGCCCGGGTAAGGAAAGAATGAAAACTCATACATAGCGCGTGAATAAAACCTTCCATTCCGTCAAGAAACCCACCCAGAAAAAAATAGTTTTTTAGAAATTTTGCCGGAGGGAAAAGCAGAATTTCAAACCATGAAGAAGTTACTCCCTGGGTGTTGAAATAGTGAGCATTTAAGGTAGTGTACCAGTTTATTTTGCTTAAAAAACCGGCCAGATTGCTGTGCGGGTGGTGAATCAGAGGCAGAGCAAGATTGCCGATAACACCTTTTAATTGCCATTCTTCATGAATTGGCCGTTCCCACAGTCCAAAACCCTTTTTTCCAAGTCGTGTTAGCCGGATTTTTCCCGTCTCACCAAAAGCCAGGCGCCTGCCTAAAAAAAAATCGCTTCTCTTTAGTTTGAATCCAACTGCAGTACCAGTCTCTATCTTTTGCAAAATCTCACGGGTCAATTCCTGCGTTACTTGCTCATCGGCATCAACAAAAAAAACCCAGTCACTCCTGGCTTTTTCAAGAGCAAAATTTCGTTGAGCGACAAAATCGTTTTCAAGCTTCCG
>CAZUUL010000103.1:0-4208 GCA_964623155.1 uncultured Gammaproteobacteria bacterium | reverse complement strand
TCTGTTCAATTTTCTTCGCAAATCCGAGCTATGCTAACCAGTATCGGTTATGACGATAATACGATCCAGAAATTATTGCCGGCTGAGGTAGTGAATGGAGGAGGTTGTTCCCACTGCAGCTATACGGGTTACCACGGACGGATTGGTATTTACGAACTTATCACTGTCGATGATGAAATTAAAAATCTGATTGTTGTTAAAGCGCAAGCGGCTGATATTCGAAAACATGCTTTGACTGGGGGAATGCGGACCATGCTTTACGACGGTTTGGTTAAAATATCTCAAGGTCAGACTACAATCGAGGAAGTCTTACGTGTTACCTCGGAATAGAAAATGGCAATCTACCACTACATAGGCGGAAACCAAGAAGGAGTAGAATTTAAAGGAGAGCTTGCCGCCGAAGATGTAAATAGCGCTGCTGTAAAAATCAGGCGCCAGGGGCTATTTGTTTTAAGCCTACGAAAGTCCAGTCAAATTGGACCCTTTGATCTGGAAAACTTGGGTGAACAATTTGTATTGATATTCAGACCGGAATTATCGTCAATCGAGCGGGTACTTTTCACCACTCATCTGGCTTCGATGCTTAGAACCGGAGTTCCGATGATCGATGCGATTGCCGCTTTCCAAGATGATACTGGTATGAATCGAACCAGCCGCATGTTTAAAAGAATTGCGGCTGATCTGGAGTCGGGTAAACCGCTGTCGTCGGCCCTAGCTCGCTATCCCCGGACGTTTTCACCGGTTTACACTCATATCGTCTCCTCAGGTGAGTCCACGGGAAATCTGGCGGAAACTCTGGAGTATCTGGGGAGCCAACTTCGCCGGGACTATGAACTTACCTCACGCGTTAAAGGCGCTCTCATGTATCCGATTGTGGTGATTACGGTTATGTTTTCGGTTCTGGTATTTATTACTGTTTCTGTAGTACCAAAACTGCTCACTTTTGCCCAAAATATAGGTCGGGAATTACCGCTCTCGACTAGAATCCTTATTGCTTTAACTCATGTGCTGATTGCTTATGGTGTGCTGATTTTTATCCTTGTAATTGCAACAGTGGGGCTCGGTTTGCGGGCAAGTCGAACTGCCCGGGGAAAAGCTATTATTGACGCCATCATTCTCCGGGTTCCTATTATCGGCCCGCTTGTTCATAGGTTCAACATTGCCCGCTTTTCCCGGCTGCTGGGTTCTTTTTATCACTATGGTATCCCGTTGCCCACAGCCTTTACCATCCTTGCTACTTCTGTACCTAATCTTTATTACCAGCAAGCCGTCAATCGCATCAAAGAAAGAATGGCCCATGGTTTGTCGCTGTCAGCAAGTATTGATGTTGAAAAAGCCAAGCTTTTCCCGAAACTGCTGGTCCGGGTTCTGCGCACGGCAGAAAAATCTGCCGACGTCGACGTATCGCTTACGCGCCTGGCAGAGTATTATGAAAGCGAGTTGGAAAATACTTTAAAAAACGTTACCACAATCATCGAGCCGATCCTGATCTTGATTCTTGGGATTGCAGTCATGGGAATTGCCATTGCTGTAGTTATTCCTATATATCAGTTGACGACATCTTTTAAATGATAAAGCAAATATTTGAAGACGGTTTTTCTTTGTTGGAAGTTTTAATCGTTCTGGTTATCGGTGTGACTATCGTTCTTTTTACGACAGTCAACATAGAAGGCTTCCGCAGATCGTCTTTTGTCGCTGACAGTGCCCGAGAAATCATAACCACCCTAGAAGCAGCAAAAAGTAAAACCACTTCGGGCGAGGGCGGGATAGCATATAAAGTTCATTTTACTGCTGACAGTTTTAGTTTAATGAAAGCCGATGGAAGCGTGCTTGTTAAAACCCAAATCGATCAATCGCTGGAAATTGTTCCACCTACTAGCGATATCGTTTATAGTCAAATAAGCGGCAATAGCAACGGCGGAACGATAATAGTCAGGCATAAAAGCGGATCGCCATCGAAAACGATTACCGTTCTAGCAAGCGGAATTATAAACCAACAATGACGAAAACAATAAACTGCCCGCAAAAAATTCAAGCCGGTTTTACTTTTGTTGAATTGGTGATTGTTATGGGTCTGGCTCTGGTTTTTTTACTGGGAACATCATCACTTTTTTATCTGGCTATACGCAGTTCCAGCAAAGCAAGTTTTGCCTCGCAGGCAAGAGCGCTTGCCCAGGAGGGGATTGAAGCGGTTATTGCTATCCGTGATATTGGGGGAGCAGATTGGGATTGGAGCAATACCCCGCTGATCACCGCAGCCGGTGAATATTACCAGCCGTTTCTGTCTACATCCACCTGGAAACTAGGCAATAAATTGAACGCTAGTCCAGCAGCTAAACTTTCTCCCCCCGATGACGCTTTTACACGAACGGTCAAAATAGAATCGGTTCAACGGGCGGTTGGTTGCGGTTTGCCGATCTGCTCAATTGTAACTGCTGGCGGGACAGTCGATGTAAATACAAAAAAAATTACTGTGATTGTATCCTGGAGTGAGGACGACGGCGCGCATAATCTGACCATAGAAAACTATCTTATACGCTGGCGATAGTATGAAAAACGACTCGGCAGAGGGATTTACCATCA
Source organism: uncultured Gammaproteobacteria bacterium (assembly GCA_964623155.1). Lineage (GTDB taxonomy): Bacteria > Patescibacteriota > Microgenomatia > CAZUUL01 > CAZUUL01 > CAZUUL01. Next base: position 1,625 of record CAZUUL010000103.1, on the reverse strand, counting down.
TCGAAGTTGTTATCGCGTTAGCAATAGCGGTTGTGATTTACTTTATCTTATTTCGGCTGGTTACGCTGTTTTTACAGACTCGTGGTGTACACGAGGTTAATCAGGATATTATTACAACCAGTGACCAGATTTTATCCCGATTCAATCGCAGTTCAAACGACGCAACCGTATTTACTGTCAGTGGCGACGGTTACCAATTTTCGGTCACGGGCAAACCGTGCATGCTGATACAATATATTCCCTTGAACAAACAAATTTGGTATGGTGAAGATTCATCACAAAACTGTTCCCCACCGGCGACGACTTCGTTACTGTTAAATAATCAGCCTGTCGAAGTGGCCTCGCTTGTTTTTACACCCATTTCCACCGCTTCGGCAGTTAAATCTGTTCGTTTGGCTTTTAGTCTTTACTCCAAGCGTCCGTTTGCAACCAGATCAGCCAGTTTTACATCGGCGGTTACTTTATGGAAATGACAAAACCTTATCAGCAGTACGGTCAAGCTTTACTTGCGAGTGTTTTTCTTTTTGGAATTCTGCTTTTGGCGGGAAGTTTGTCATTGGCAACTGTCGGCGTGGTCGAGCTTCAGCAAAAGTTAGGCGAAGAACAGGGTGATCAGGCTCTTTTTGCCGCCCGGTCAGGGATCGAAGAGATGCTTTATCGACTCGGCTCTGACGTAAACTACGGCGCTACCCAGTCGGCTACAATTTCCAGTAGTTCATTAAATAATAGTACCTATATTGCTACAATCTCGGGCAATTCCAGTATCCGGATAGCGACAGCCAGCGGCTTACTTGCTTCTCATACGCGACGACTCGAAGTTCGTTTGGACGCTTCTCCAAGTGCCGGCAATATTTCTCTTGCCTATGCAGCGCAAGTTGGTCAAGGTGGAATCCAAATGAGTAACGGTTCACAAATTGCTGGTAGTGGCGGTAGCGACGGCAATGTTTATTCCAACGGAGTAATAACTGGAGCCAACAACGCCACAATTCAAGGGAATGCTTGGGCAGTAAATGGCATCAACCCTTCAGGTGGAGGAATAGTGATCACCAAAAACGCCTATGGGTCAGTAATTAAAAATTGCACTGTTAATGGTAATACGTATTCACCTACGCTACCCACCAATTGTACCGTTAGTGGCAGTAAAATAATTTCGCCTGCTCCCTCAGCCATCGCTATGCCAATAGTAGATATCGCTTATTGGCAAAATGCTGCCACCGCAGGCGGAACACTTGCAAGTTATTCGTTAAATAGTGGGAACGCTTCACTTGGGCCAAAAATAATCACTGGCGATGTGACCATAAGTAACTCTGCTATACTTACAATTACAGGTGCACTCTGGGTCCATGGTACTTTTACCATGTCCAATGGCGCAATAGTCAAATTAGCTGATAGTTTCGGCCAAAATGGTACAGTAATTCTCCTTGATCATCCGACAGACAAAGCAAACAAAGGCAAATTAGTGATTAGCAACACTGCTACCGTCCTCAAAAATTCCTCAGGTGGATATATTCTCTTTGTGTCAACGAATCAACACAATGATTGTAGCGTTCTAGCAGTGTCAATCAGTAACAATTCAACTTACACCGCGACAATCGCTAAAGACGGTTGTGTCCAAATTGCCCATC
>CAZUUL010000102.1:0-4223 GCA_964623155.1 uncultured Gammaproteobacteria bacterium | reverse complement strand
GGCTGTCTATTGCCAGAGCAGTGGTTGGCAAACCGACTATACTTTTAGCCGACGAACCAACCGGTAATTTGGATCCAAAAACTGGCGGGGAGATAATTAATTTACTCTCGGAAATTAACAAACAAAATACGACCATTATCATGGCAACACATAACTCTGAAGTAGTTAATAGAATGACGAAGCGGGTCGTTGCGCTTGAGGGAGGCAAAATGGTACGAGACGAAGCCTCGGGCAACTATAATAAAACATCTTAAATATGATTAAACTGTCCACTACCTGGAAGCATATACGGCGCTCGCCCTATCAGGCCCTGCTTGCAATTACTATTACAAGTTTGACTTTTTTTGTGGCCGGCATCTTTCTCTACGCAGCCGTTACCTCGTCTGCTTTACTACGCTATTTTGAGAAGAAACCTCAAATCACCGCCTTTTTTTCCGACAGAACTCTTGATAAAAATGTTGCAAGTCTGCAGGATAAACTTAACTCATCAGGAAAAATTTCCCAAATGCGGTATGTGTCTAAAGACGAAGCTCTAAAAATTTACCGGGAGCAAAATAAAAGTGATCCCCTGCTGCTTGAGATGGTAACCGCTGATATCCTGCCGGCGTCGCTTGAAATTCAGGCTAGCGATCCAAAATATCTAACCGATATAGCCAGAATTTTAAAGGATGAAAAGGATATTGATGAAGTCGTTTACCAAAAAGACATCATCGATACGCTCCTTGCCTGGACTAACAGCCTGCGATCTGCCGGTATTGTGCTTATTGCATTCTTCAGCCTTTTATCAGTGCTGGTAATGTTGACTATAACCGGAGTCAAAATTGTTTTACGCCGCCAGGAAGTAGAAATAATGAAACTGGTTGGGGCTACTTCACGCTATATAAGTATGCCATTTCTATATGAGGCTATGTTTTATGGTGTAGCGGGAGCAGCTATTGGCTGGCTCTTCACCTATCTTCTTTTGTTATATACAACACCGCTTTTTGCCAGTCTTTTTTCTGGTATCCCAGAGCTTAGCCTAAAAATTAGCGACTTGATCGCAGTTTCCTGGTTGAATTACTCCATCTCTGTCTGGCCCATCTCTCTCCCGCTTATGGGAGGCATGCTTATTATTTTGGCCTTATCTGGCATGCTGTTGGGAATTATCGGCAGTTCCATTGCTCTTTGGCGGTATCTTCGCATTCAAAATTAATAATCATCTTATGCGCCGATTAGCATGCATTGGTCTCATTTTCCTGGTGTTTATAGTTTTTGTTCCGTTGTCCGCTCGTGCCCAGGATGATTCCTCAAAACGCTACCAAGACATTCAAAATCAGATCAAGGAACTCGAAGGAAAACTTTCCGAGACAAAAAATCGTGAGAAAACTCTCTCATCTCAGATTTCTTTTATGGACAATCAGATGCGTTTAACAGTACTAAAAATTGACGCAACACAAAAAAAAGTCGATGACTTGACAGTAGAAATTGCCTCTCTTTCGGCAAAAATTGACCGGCTTGAAACTTCGCTAACTGAAGTCTCCGATGTTCTTATCAGCCGGATTGTAGCCACCTACAAACGCAGCCCCATGCCTACTTTGGATGTGTTCTTTGGCAATCCCACATTTAATGATTTTTTACTGCGACTTAAATATATCCGAACTGCCCAAACCCATGACAAGCGGTTGATGTTTCAGATGCAGGAAACGAAAGACAACTTTACTACCCAGAAGGCGCTGCGGGAAGACAAAAAACGTGAGCAGGAACAACTTAAAGTTCTGCTCGAGTCAGAAAAAGCAACCCTGGCGCAACAGAGAAAAGATAAGGAAGGATTATTGTTAATAACAAGGAGCGATGAAAAGCGATATCAGGAACTCTTGGCAGCAGCTAGAGCCGAGCAGCAGGCTATTGAATCGGCGCTCCGCCTCTCCCTAGCAAACCGTAAAGACGGAACTGCAATTAAAAAAGGTGAGCAGATTGCGTTAATAGGTAACAGCGGTGCTCCTTATTGCTCAACAGGTACCCATTTACACTTTGAAGTGAGAAAAAATGATGCAGTGCAGAATCCGGCCGGCTACTTGAAAAGTATTAATGTAGAGTGGAATAATTCACCTGATGGGTCATTTGGTTTTAGCGGTGACTGGGACTGGCCAATCGGCGGACCCAGAATCACGCAAGGCTTTGGCATGACTTATTGGGCAAGGACAGGATTTTACGGCGGCGGCCCCCATACAGGTATTGATATGACATCCAGCGAAGGCAGTATTATTCGGGCCCCGCGCGATGGGACGCTTTACAGAGGAACGGTCAACTGTAGGGGAATTGGCATGAATTACGTTGCCATAGATCATGGAGACGGACTGGCTTCCTGGTATTTCCATATTCAATAAGCTGTCAACCAAATCTACTATTATTACCCGGATTATAGTAGCAACTCTTGTTTTCTTGTCTTTGCCTGGTCAGGTTTTTGCCTCAACATTCACCATAAGCGCCAACAAATCGGTTTTGACAAATGATAGTTTTTTGGAAGTAACCGCATCTATAAGCGGTTTGAAATCAGAATCGACATATTTTCTCCAGAGCGGGTTTACAAGAAACGGGGAGAATCCCCGCTATTTTGGTTTTACTAAAAACAGCTCCGGCAACTGGTACCCTTATCAGACTGCTCCGTCTTCTCAGGAACTTGAAAGCAGTTTTTTCCGTTTGCAGACTGACAGAGCCGGTAACTTTTTGGGCAGAGTAGAAGTTAAACCGGATTTTAGCGATCCCGATTACAAAGGTCCCGGCGACTACCAGCTAAAACTAAAACGCTTTACATCAGGCGGCAGCGGCTACTGGTCGGATAATACTCTTTTTGTTTCCCTCCAGACTCAAATCATCCCTTCGCCAGTCCCTATGTCTAAACCTAGTTCTACTCCAAAGCCAACCACTACCCCAAAACCTGCGGCTTCGCTGGTAACTAGCAAAACTCCATCAGCCACAGCCAAAACTAACAATCAAACGCTTCCCACTAACCGTCCAAGTTTAACACTGGAACTGCCGCTGCGGAGCCTGACACCTACAAACAACCCAATCAAGGATAGCGAAGGAACAGTTGCAGGGACAGAAAACCGGGTCGCCCCAAATCAGGAACTCTTTTTTGAAAGCAAGCAGACAAAAACATTGGCTATGAAAAACAAAAAAATCGCTGTAATTTTTGCTATCTTGGGCTGCTTTTTACTCTCCTTGTCGGCTTTTTTGCTTTACAAACGCCGCCATAATGTAAGTAATTGATATAATGTGCCTATGAAAAAAATCGTCTCGTGCTTGCCGCCCGGCGTTTGGGCGCTTGTCATATTTTTTTTATCTTCACAGGAACGCGTTCGTATTGCTGATCAGCCGTTGATAAATTTTGCTTTTTTTAAGTTTCTCCACGTGGTGGAATATTTTATTTTTTTCATTCTGATTTATCGCGCATTCCACATAAGTTCAACCTGGAGAAAAAAAGATAAATTGTTTGTCACGTTCATATTTGCGCTCATATATGCACTCAGCGATGAGCTCCATCAACAATTTGTCCCAACCCGGGAAGGTAAAATCCGCGACGCTTTTATCGACAGTCTGGGTCTGATTTTAGCCTGGAGACTTTTATGGACATACATACCACGTCTGCCAATCAAACTCGAGAAGTGGGCAAAGAGTTTGCAGCTTGCTTAGTTCCTTCGGACGTCATCTGCCTGTATGGAGATTTAGGCAGCGGAAAAACGACATTTGTTCAGGGAATCATGCAAGGGCTGGGTCTGTCTCAACATGCAGTTAGTCCGACATTTATCTTGGTTCATGAATATACCATATTTCATCCTGCAATCAAAAAAGTCTATCATGTTGACCTTTTTAGAATAAAACACAAAGAGGAAGTTAAACAGCTAGGAATCACGTCATTATTTAGAGATAAAAATGCAGTTACGGTTATTGAGTGGGCAGAGAAGGCGGAAAAGATTTTACCCGACCAACGTCTTGAGATTTTCTTTGTCTATAGTGATGATGGCCGAAAGATCGATCTCGTCAATAAAACCGGTCGCGAGACTATATGTGAGGTACTCAAATGGAAAAAATGAATAAGTTTTTTGGCATGATCCAGTGGATTTTGGGCATAAAGCTCAATTTTTTGTTTGATTTTCCGTTTTACATAGTGGTCTATACTTCTTGGTGGTCTATACTTCTTGCACTTGAGATTGCAATCAGTATCTACCCTTCTAGACTGATTT
>CAZUUL010000101.1:0-4395 GCA_964623155.1 uncultured Gammaproteobacteria bacterium | reverse complement strand
TGATGGTAAGACGCAAACAAATCTTCTAGGGAGTATCAAGCATTTCCTGTGGCGGTATGTTGGTTCTCGTTTACCATGGGTATCCCCTACGAAAACGGAAGCTGAAACGTTTACTGTCAACCTTTCCCAAGGACTGCATTACCTTGAGTTCTGGGCTGATAGGATGCCGATAGTCAAAATCTTGACTATTAACTTTGGCACAAAACCATCTTTCCCCGAAGGCATACCAACGGTTGACAATCCGAAGTGGACAGGGGATTTCTATGATGATACTGAAGATATACTTCTTGCCAGACTTATTTTTGGAGAGGCAGAAAATCAACCAAGAGATGCAAAAATTGGCGTCGGCTTTACGGTTATCAATCGTGTCAAAAAACAGAGATCAAATTGGGGACTTACCAACAGAGAAGTTATATTAAAAGAGGGACAATATAACGCATTATGGGATCCAGATAGGAGAATTAAAGTTAGAGATCCTCTCAACAATGCTGATGAGGCAACAAGGCAAGCATGGCAAGAATCATATGAGGTTGCAAAAGGCACGCTAAATAATTCTTTAACCGATACAACGAGTGGAGCTACCCACTTCCACTCTTATACTCAACAGAAAGACTTTCCTTCATGGGCTACAGAAAAAAACTTTAAGGTCAAACTAGGGAACATATATTTTTATGAACTTGATGCGTAAACGACGAGTAAAATGGATTGTATTACTGATTCTAGTGAGTTTAGCATCTCTTTACGTTGGTTGGCTTTTCAGAGAGATCGTATACGATATTGAATGGACCAAAGTATTCAAAGAAAGAGACGAAGTGATAGCCAAGGAAAGTGCTATCGAAGAGAAAATTAGACAAAGCTCAAGAAAACTGCGCTACCAGGAAGTATCGCCTGACAGGAAACATGTTGTACGTATGTACGAGATGCCATTTCATCCCGGCTTGAATGATCATTACTATGATTATCTTTCCAGCCAATTTTTTCTGGCAGTTGGAGATGAAGATTCAAAAAGAGAACAATATATTTTTGTCGCTGATTACAAATCAGGCAATCCACATTGGTTAGACAATGGCTACGTATACTTTACTGCTGGGTGTGGAACAGCCTGTCAAGGGCTATATTTAGTAAACACAGGAAACAAAGCGTCCAAGCTTGGTGTCTTATCCTACATATTTTCCGATGACAGGGGAATTTGGAAAACATATTTTAAAGACTGGTTTCATCAAGAGTTCACATTTGATGGGTTAGTGGACGATATTAAAGCAGAATTACTCGATGGCAACGCCTATCTGATTTTTGCTATGAAAGATGACAAAAAAAATTCTCTTGGCCACAAGCGATTTCTTTTCTCCGGAGAATCGTTAACGGAAATGCATGATCAATAATTTTTAGGACTTTTCAAGGACTTTTAAAGAAATAAAAACAACCTATTTGGCAGTTTTGTGTTTATCAGGTAATAAAGCCAAAACAATAAGGCCAATCAGGCTCAAAATTCCAAGCAATCCAAAAGCCCAGTGGTAGCCCTTAGCCTTAACATAATTGATGCAACCATAAATAAATAGTACTGCACCAATTATAAAGATGAGATAGCCTAGATAATACTGCGACCCTGTTCGGCTTTGGAGTGATGCTTAATGATAATGAACCCGAAGGGGATAAGAACTTCTATATAGAAGATAAGATAGAGATATTTAAAATCTTTAGAAAAGAAAGAAATGAGCAGAATAACTACTGCAATAATCAACTGAGAGAAGTATAAAAGAGCGATCCTTATATCCATAATCTGACCATAACATATACTAGCAAGACAATAAAGAGAGAATTTAATGAGCTTATTGTGGCCAAGAGGCAATAATGAGAGGTTTTTCCGTGTTTCCTGGAATTTTTCCCCAGAGCTCTTCAGTTACAAACGGCATGAAGGGGTGGAGGAGCTTTAGGATGTTCATGAGTACATGACGGTAGATGGATAGGGCAGTAATTGCATCTTGATACTCATTGGTATTTATATCGTGCCGGCCACCTCGGAGGAGTCCCCGCTGAGCGGGCCGACCGTCCGAGGAGTCCTTTCTTTGGGTTAGAGTCCGTAGTCGATCTTTTGTTTTTTCAACATAGACATCGGCAAACCTATGCCACACAAATTCATACACAGATTGTGCGACGTTGGAGAAGCGGTAGCCTTTCATCCCCTGACTAGAATTGTGGATAACTTGCGTTAATTCATCAATAATTGCCTTATCGTCAGTTTGTAGAGTTTGATATAGTTTTGCAGAATAATTAGGTATGGCGTTTAGATCAACAGTTTCAAATTGCAAATTGATAAAACGGGCAATGTTCCAGAGTTTATTGGCAAAATTGCGCATTCCGCGAATTTTATCTTCTGATATTGATTGATCACTCCCTGCTTTAGTTCCGAAAACAAGTGACATGCGGAGCGCATCGGCACCATACTTGTCTATAATTTCCATTGGGTTGACAACATTTCCCTTGCTTTTGCTCATCTTCTGCCCATGTTTATCCCGAACCAAACCATGAAAATAAACCGTCTTAAAGGGCACATTTCCAGTTTCATAAAGCCCGAGCATAATCATTCGGCACACCCACCACGGGAGAATGTCGTAGGCAGTTTCCAGGACTGAGGTGGGATAGAAGTATTCAAAGTCGGACATTGTTTTATCTTCTAACTTTGAACTTTGAACTTTGAACTTTGAACTTGAGCCACTCATCAGTGTGGCGAATGGCCATTGACCAGAAGAAAACCAGGTATCAAATGTATCCGAGTCTTGGACAAGATTTGTGTTTTTGCATTTCGTACAGTATTTTGGCGCTTCTCCGTCAGTCACTATCCATTCATGACAGTCTTTACACTGCCATGCCGGAATTTGCATGCCCCAAACAAGTTGACGACTTATATTCCAGTCCTTGAAATTTTCTAGCCATTCAAGAACAATCTTTTTGAATCGCTGAGGGACAATCTTAATTTTTTCCTCGCGAACAACTGCTGCAGCCTGTTTTGTCAGCGGTTCTACTTTGATAAACCATTGAGGTAATGGTAGCGGCTCTATTACTGTAGCGCATTTATAACAAATACCAATCCGATGGGAATAATTTTCATTAACCTTAACCAATAACCCATCTTCTTTTAAGTCCTCCACCATCAACTGTCTGGCTTGTGCCACTTTTTTTCCATGATATTTCTTCGCCCGTTCAAGGTATATCGGATCAGAGTTTTTCTTTTCTAAAAACCAAGAGAAATCCATCCGGCCGTTAAAATCAATAATTGGAGTAACCGGTAAATTATATTTTTTTCCTAACTCAAAATCATGAGGATCGTGGGCTGGGGTTACTTTCATAATCCCAGTACCAAATTTTGGGTCTACTTCGGGATCGGCAACAACGGTCATTTTAATTGGACCGAGTAATCCTTGAATCTCCAATGTTTTGCCAAGCCAATTCTTGTAGCGTCTATCCTTAGGGTTTACGGCAAGCGCCGTATCGCGGAATTTCGTTTCAGGACGGGCAGTGGCAATAGTGAAGGGGCCGTACTTTATGTAGTAAAGTGGGTCTTTGCGCTCCACATAATTGACTTCAAGGTCCGAGAAACTTGTGCCGCACTTGGTGCAATAATTCACTAACCGTTCTCCCCGGTAGACCAATCCGTCTTCGTATAATTTTTTAAATATCTTGTAAACGATTTTGACAATATCTGGATCAAGAGTGAATGTATTGCGCGTCCAATCGAGGGAAAATCCAAGACGGCGGAGCTGATTTTCCATCGTTCCCCTATTTTTCTGAACAAAACCCCAAATCATCTGATAGAGTTCCTTTCGGGGAAAGTCAAAGCGGCTTTTTCCTTGCTTTGCCAGTTCTTTCTCAAAAACATATTGCGTTTCAAATCCGGCATGGTCAGCTACTGGAAGCCAAAGCGTGCTATCTCCCCTCATGCGGTGATAACGGATCATAATATCTTCTACTGTATACATCGCGTGGCCCATGTGGAGTGGAGCATTCGCATTCGGTGGAGGAAGGATAATGCAGAAGTGCTGCCTGCGCTCGTCAATTTTGGGAGAGAAGAATCCGTTACTTTCCCATTCTTTATAGATTTTTGCCTCAATGATACTTGGCTGGTAGGTTTTATCCATGTGCGAGCAGTATATCACGGCTCTTTTTCTAAGCCAAACAGAATAAGCTCCCCATGGACTTTTTTTAAAATCAGAGGATATTTTGTTGCCCGCTTGGCGCTATCGGCAGTAGTCGTATTGGTTAAAAGCAGACTGCCTTTTGCTAAATAGTTATCAAGGGCGCTACTACTTATGGCTGCGCCGGGGTCGCGGTTGGCGCGCAGACGAATAATCGGCCTGTCAGAATAATACATTGCAACAGGATAGTAGAAAGCATCAA
>CAZUUL010000100.1:0-4425 GCA_964623155.1 uncultured Gammaproteobacteria bacterium | reverse complement strand
AACGTTTACATACTATGGGAGAAGTATCCCGGGGAAAGAGTAACACGTAAGCCGACTTTTTTTGCGATGACTGAAAGTTCATCGCAATTATTTTTTTTGCGCGCGATTTTGGCCGCATCTGCGGCCATTTTTAGAAATTCTCTCATAGGTTCGAGCCAACTACTTCCTTTGTCCTTAATTTCAGTAATTTTTTCTTTTAAAATTGTTTTCTGCTGAAGCAGTTGATCTTTTTTAGATTGATAGCCTTCAGTGTCAATTATTTCTTCAAGGTAAGATTCGAGCAACTTGTCCAATTTCTTTTCAACTGCTTCAAGCGAAATTGTTGTGCGAGCTAGCTCAATCTTAATTTCACCTTTTTCTTTAATTTCATCTTTCTTTAAAAGTTCAAGCATTTTTTTGATCCAAACTTCAGATAATGCGACGCTTGCCACAATTTCCCTTAATTGCGATTCAACATCATCTTTTGTGACATAAGGCTGAGTGCAAATTCCCTTTTTCTTTACACAGCGGTAATAAACATAGGTTGCTTCTCGATTGGTTGTTTTGTAATATTTTTTGTGGCTCTCAGCTGTAATCAACGAATCACAATTCTTGCATTTGATAAAGCCAGTAAAATCAAATTCGTGCTTTTGAGGTTTTTGGTTATACTTTCTTGATATTATCTCCTGAACTTGATCAAACAGTTTCTTTGAGATAATTGGTTCATGTTTCCCCTCATAAGTCTCGCCAGCATAAGTAAAAACTCCGTAATAAAGGTTACGGGTCAACATGTCACGAATTTGATTGTAGTGGAGTGGCCTGTTAGCTTTTCTTTTTACGCCGTGCCTGAACAAATAGTTTCTAATTTCTCTCATGGAGGCAAATTCGTTTTTAGAGAATTTTTCAAAAACAGTTTTTATTAGTTTCGCTTGTTCAGGCACAACTTTTAATGATCTAGAATTCCTGTCATTAACATAACCAAATGGAGCAAATCCAGGCCACTCACCTTGTCTGGCTTTAAAATGCAAACCTCTTTTGACATTCTGTGAAAGATTATCTACATAATACTTGCTCTGTCCAAATGCGATTGAGAGCATGAACTTACCTTGTGGAGTATTATCGAACCAGTGAGTGGGAAACTTCAAGTCTTTTAATTTTCCTTCATCAATGAGGTAGATAATCTTTCCTCCATCTATGGAGTTACGAGCTAAACGATCCGGATTCCATGAAACTATTCCATCAACCAAGCCTTCTTCAATTTTTCTAATTAAATCTGCAAACACTTTCCGACCGGGGATTTTAGCAGTTTGCGCTTCTGTCAAAAACTCAACTATTTCAAGATTTTCTCTTTGCGCAAACTGCTTTAGCTCGTAAATCTGCTGCTCGATTGAGAGAACTTGTTTTTCCTTCTCGTCAGTTGATTTTCTACAGTATCCTATAAATCAACCCACGACCTTACGGTCGGGGTTTTGTGATTATGCAACTCCGAAACGGAGTTGCCCTGTATCTTTTTTTCCTTGTTCTTCAATGTAGTTCTTGATGACTTGATCATTGATGCCTACTGTGGACACGAAGTATCCGTCAGACCAGACGGAATCGTTCATCCAGTAGGCTTGTTTGATGAAGGGGAATTTTTGTTTCAACTCTCGTGCGGTATTCTGTTTAATGATCCCTACTGCTTTCCCCACCGAGAGCGCTGGCGGAATGGATACCAGCATATGGAGATGATCTTGGTCATGGTTGACGGTTTTGAATTTAATCATAGGATAATGTTCGGTGATGTCCGCCAGCTTTGTATTAAAGTAGGCAAAAATTCCTTCGTTAAACAATGCTTTTCTGTATTTCGTTACGATCACGATATGGTAGTCACAACAGTACACGTAGTGTGATCCATGTATCAGTTCCATACCTCCTATTGTATCCCAACCAAAAAAGAATGCAGGGATCGCTTCATCCCTCGGCCTTACGGCCGGGGATTTAAGCTTGGAGCTTTAAAGGCGCAACCGGTGGACTCAACAAGAATTGTGTTCTTATTGTCCGATTGCGCCATTAAAAAACACAATTCGTTAATTGTTGAGTCCATACTCAGTATATTTCTATGCTTTTCAAAATACAACTGGTAAAATAATTAGGTATGTCCGACTTATTGAAAGTGAAAGTAGCTAGAATAGCGGCCTCCGCTGCTTTTTGGATGGCCATTGCAGTAGTTTATTTACAAAACAGAGGTCTAACTCTTTCTCAAATATATCAGGCTCTTAGTATTTACTATATTGCTGTAGTTTTGCTCGAATTTCCTACTGGTGTGATTGGAGATTATTTTTCACACAGGATTTCTGTCATGCTTGGTCATTTTATTTTAGGCATAGCATTTATTGCGCTTGCTCTTGGAGGCGGATTTAATTATTATCTTGCCATACTGTTATTTGCAGCTTTAGGAATCGCTTTATCGTCAGGTAGCGATACAGCCTTACTTCATTCTCTATCTAAGGATTTTAAACAAGATCAATCGCAATTGAGATTTTATACATCTTTAGTTGCTGTCCTAACGACAACTTTGGGATCAATTATTGCTTCTTACAATTTAACCCTTCCCTTTATTGCAACTGGAATCTTTAATTTCGTAACGGCTTTTCTACTCCTATCTATGAAAAATACAAATCATGTTAGAAAAGAAGGCAATATATTTAAAACTGCATTTAGTGCATTAGAATATGTAAAGAACAGTAAAAAACTAATGAGCATAATGATTATTTCTGGAGTAATAGGCGCCTTTAGCTTCAGTATAAAATGGTTTTACAATCCTCTTCTCCAAATGATTGATGTGCCACTTTCCCTTTGGGGTGCTTTAATCAGTATTGCACTGTTGGTCCCTTTAATTGGAGTTAAGATATTCCAGAAAAGCAAATCCGGCAGTTTGCTCTTTGTTCTCTTTCTTTTTATTGTTTCAATAGTGCCAATCGGAATAGCTGGCCTATCTTTGGTCCCTCTAGCTTTTCTTTATTTTAACGGGGGAATTCGAGGGTACCTTGAGGCGTTCCTGGATGTTGAAACAAACAATGCTATAGAAACCAGTGAGAGAGCTAGTATTCTTTCGCTCAATAACTTGCTCATACGATTGGGTGCGAGTGTCTACACACCAATTGCAGGTTTAGTTTTAGAAAAAAATTCATTTATTACAATGACTTCAGGAACGGCTATCTTGATATTTCTAATTGTGGCCTACCCAGTCTTTTTGCTAAATAGAAGAAGATAATTTAAAATATGGCTTGCGAGAGCAAGCCAAAAATCGCGCGCAGAAAAAATAGCGAGGCCAAAGGCTGAGCTTAAAGATAATGCGGCGGTTGGTTGGCGGCAACCGCCGCACCTTTGAAATACGTTCGAATTTGGATATATGTAGAGCACAAAACTATATATCAATGAAAGGCCGTTTAGCTCAGTTGGCTAGAGCACCTCGTTTACATCGAGGGGGTCAGGGGTTCGAGTCCCTTAGCGGCCACTTTAGAAATGAGAAAAAGCAAGCCAGGGTAGCCAAGGTGGTCACGGCGCGTGTCTGAAAAACATGAGATCTCAGTTCGACTCTGAGCCCTGGCACACAGTTAATCAAGGCACTTTAAAAAAATTCAAATTAAATTACTTTTACAAAAAAAGGTTATAGATAAAAAGTATGCCCGGTCGTCTAATGGTAGGACATCAGACTTTGGATCTGATTATCATGGTTCGAATCCATGCTGGGCAGCGAGTAAAGAGAAGAAGGAGGTCGGGAGGTAGCGCTTTCCGCGCCCGCCTCCGCGGAAAGCGCGTCAAATCCGCCTTTTTTGAAACTTGCGGACAGCCGCCGATTCTTTAAAAAGAAGTTCGAGCCGACAGTTTTTGCCATGATGGATAAATCATGGCAATTATTTTTTGCGCGCGCGATTTTGTGCGCTGAAAGCGCACTATTTACGAATTCTTGAAAAGGTTCGAGCCACTCAACGCCGTTTTGAGAAATTTCTTTAATTTTGGAGTTTAGTAGTGATTTTGACTCGACCAATTCGTTCTTTTTCTTTTGGTAATCTTCTTGACTGATAACTTTATCGAGGTATCCCTCAAGCAAACGATCTGTTTTCTCTTCTATTTCTTTGAGTTGGTGTTGATAAATCGAAATAATTCCCGATGATTTTTCTTCTTCGCTGTTTGCATCTTTATTCGCCCACTCAAGAAACTTTTTGGCGGCGTGCGGCGGCAAAGAGGCTCGCAAAATAATCTCTCTTAGTTGCTTTTCAACTTCTTCTTTATCAATATATTTTTGCGAGCAATTACCCTTTTTCTTGGAGCAACGATAATAGACATACTCAACTTTTCTATTGGTTCTCCGGTAATATTTACTGTGTTTTTCTGCTGTAATTGCGCCGCCGCATTCGCCGCACTTAACTAAACCTAGAAAATCAAATAAGTGTTTATTGTTTT
>CAZUUL010000099.1:0-4460 GCA_964623155.1 uncultured Gammaproteobacteria bacterium | reverse complement strand
AGAATACGAGTTTTCCAAACTCGATGCGAGGGTTCGATTCCCTTCGCCCGCTCAGCGGTAGAATGCCCCGCCAAAGGCGGGGAGGTCGAGGGTTCAAATCCCCTCCGCCGCTCCAAGATTGCCAGAAGAAGAGAAACCGTTTAGCCATCATATCGCAAGGCGTAGGTTAAAATCTAGTAAAGCCAGATAATGCTTTCTAAGTAAAGCGCTGGTAAAGATGCGCCGCAGCGATACAATATATGGAAAAGAGTTGGAGAGAAACCGTTAGGTGTCTCTCCAAAAGCAAGCGCCTGTAGCTCAACGGATAGAGCAGGTGCGTTCTAAGCACTCGATTGGGGGTTCGATTCCCTCCAGGCGCACATGAGAAAAATATTTCTTTGTCTAATATTTTTTTTTGCGATTTTTCTTTTTTTCAGGGGCACGAGTTTTGCCATTTACAATCCCACCTCTTTACCCAACAATAAATTCGGCATCCACATTGTT
Source organism: uncultured Gammaproteobacteria bacterium (assembly GCA_964623155.1). Classification (GTDB taxonomy): domain Bacteria; phylum Patescibacteriota; class Microgenomatia; order CAZUUL01; family CAZUUL01; genus CAZUUL01. Next base: position 3,977 of record CAZUUL010000099.1, on the reverse strand, counting down.
GATTCAAATGACATCGAAGCTGCAGCTGAACTTGTCAACTCGTCAAGTGAAAATAAAGGAGATTGGGGATATCTGACGGTGATTATTCAAGATACTGACCGCGAGCAAAAAAAATGGTCAGAAATTTTTGAAAGGCTACGCATATATCATCTGATACCCATTCTCCGGCTCGCGACCCACGGAGAAAACGGTGACACCTGGGCAAAACCAAAACCTGAAGAAAGCCTGGTCTGGGCGCAATTTCTCAACAAATTACCCTGGCCGGTAAAAAATCGCTATATAATTCTTTTTAACGAACCTAACCATGCCAAAGAGTGGGGCGGGGCCCTGGCAGCGGATGAATACGCCCAGGTTGCTTCAGAATTTGCAGACAGTTTGCATAAAACCAGCGATAATTTTTTTATTCTTCCTGCTGGTTTTGATCTGTATGCCGCTGGTGTTGGCGGAACCATGGAAGCAAGCGCGTATTGGCGTTTGATGGACAAGCAAGTGCCGGGAATTTTCAGCAAATTTGACGGCTGGACGTCGCACTCCTACCCCAAAAATGAATTTTCTGGTTCTCCTTATGACTTCGGTCGGTATTCAATTCGAGGCTTTGAATGGGAATTATCATATTTAACGCAGAATTTTCAGGTAAAAGCATCGCTACCTGTATTTATCACTGAAACCGGCTGGTCGCAGAAACCGTCTCTATCGCGCGAAACGATTGCCGGCTATTTTAAAACTGCCTTTGAGTCTGTCTGGACCGATGACCGGATTGTTGCTGTGACGCCATTTTTGCTTAACTATCAGGCTCCGCCGTTTGCCTCCTTCTCCTGGAAAAAATCTGACGGATCGTTTTTTTCTTATTTCTAAATCATCCAACGCCTGGTTAAAATCATCGGTGAGCCGCTAACAGTTCCTTTTTCCAAATTCGGAGAAATCATCACCCGGGAAAGGGAAGAAAGACTGGCTAAAAAGCTTGGCGCAGCTAGCCTGCTTTACCCAAAGCTGCAATAGAGGTATAATTAACAGGTATTTGGTGATCGTAGCTCAACCTGGTAGAGCGCTAGCCTGTGAAGCTGGTCGTTGCGGGTTCAAATCCCGTCGATCACCCACGTCAAACGTGGCTGCGCCCACAAGTGGAAGCGCCCACAAGTGGAAGCGCCACAGTGAAGACGTGATCGCGTTTGACGCGACATCCTTATAAATATATTTTATGGTTGCAACGTCAGACGTTGCATAAAATGAAATTTTACGTTTATATCCTCTATTCATTGAAAGATAATAAGTTTTATATTGGGTATACTAATAATTTAAGACAAAGATTAACTCAACATGCTCATGGAGAGGTTGATTCTACTAAAAATAGACTTCCAATAAAATTGATCCATTATGAATATTTTATTAATGAAAATGATGCAAAAGCGCGAGAAAAGTTTCTAAAAAGCGGATATGGTCGAAAACAATTTAAAGAAATACTAAAGAATACATTGAACAAAATTCTTTGAATTCATCATTGAGGACACCAAGTTTTCTAGCCTCAGAAAACTGTATCAAACTATTTAACCTAAAACGGGATTTGAACTTTTGCTATACTTAATCCATGTCATGGGAAGAATTAAATAAAGAAATTGCTGACTTATCCGCAAAAATAGATTTTACCCCAGAAATTATTGTTGGAATTGTACGAGGTGGTCTTATCCCTGCTCGTTTACTTTCAATGCACCTTAAAGTAAAGGATATGTATTGCTTATACCCTTTTAATCTGCAAGGAAGTACCTTGTAGACACAAAAGCCGGACTTATTTTCTATAATAGGTAACAATTTTTTCCACCGCCTCGATGACCTCTTTTACATCCCGAGTGGTTAAGGCAGCTGATAGGGGAAGAGAGACGATGTTGTCACCCACATATTCGGCATTGGGAAAATCGCCCCGTTTATAGCCATACCTTTTCCGATAAAACTTATGCAGGTGGAGCGCTGTGAAATGAATACCCGCCCCGATATTTTCTGCCTTTAGAGCGTCAATAAACTGATTGCGATTGATTTTAAGTTTGCTGGAATTGATAAGAATTGCGTATAAGTGCCGGGCATGGCGCGTGTTTTTTTCTGGAGAAGTTGGAAGAGTTAACTCGGGAAAATTCCTGAAGGCTTGATCATAGAGCTTCCAATATCGAATCCGGATGAGAAGGTTTTTCTCAACGTCGGCAAGCTGGTGGATGCCAAACGAGGCAACCAGATCCATCATATTATATTTATAGCCTGGATAAAGTGTCTCGTACGGCTGAAAGCCCTCGGCCGAATAGCGCTTCCAGGCGTCTTTGGAAATACCATGCAGGCTGCGAATCCGCGCCTCCTGGGCCCATACCTTATTATTAGTGGTCAGCATACCACCCTCACCCGTCATAATGTTTTTTGTGACATAAAAGGAGAAAGCCGTAAAATCAGAGATATTGCCAATCTTCTTGCCTTTGTATATTGCCTCAGCTGCGTGGGCCGCGTCTTCGATGACAAACAGCTTTTTTTTGCGCGCGAGTCGACTGATTGCATTCATGTCACATGGCCGGCCGTGAAGATGAACAGGAATTAGGGCGCGGGTTTTTTTGCTGATTTTTTTTTCAATTGCCTTTAGGTCAATGTTCCATGTGAAACGATCTATATCGGCAAAAACCGGTGTAGCCTGATGGTGAACGATAACATTGGCCGCGGAGGGGAAAGTAAGCGGGGTAGTTATGACTTCATCACCGCCTCTTATTCCCAATACATCTAGAGCCAGGTGGATTCCGGCTGTACATGAATTTAAAGCTAGAGCATATTTTGAGCCAATATACCGGCAAAAGGCGTCTTCAAAGGCATGGGTTTTAGGTCCTGTCCCAATCCAACCCGAACGGATGGTGTTGACTATTTCTTTAATCTCTCGGGTAGTAATCCGCGGTTTGCCAAAGACCAGAAAATTGCCTCTGACGGGCTTTCCTCCCGCAATTGCCGGTTTTAGCATGGGCAAAGTATAGCATGTACTGTATAATCAATTATAATCAATTTTATGGAGCAATTATCCCGGCCGGTTTCGCCCCTAACTTACGCACTAATTAAATCCTACACAGAAACCAGAGTAGTAACTCCAACGGGTATTGAAAAGATTCGGGTAAGCAGGACTGTTTCAGCTGCCGCATTTATTGTCGAACGAATTCGAAATGCAATTGAACTCCGTGACGAAAGCCAAATGCGCCGGGCGGCAATTGAACGAATTTTGAAGCGAAGAATACTGCTCAATGACCGGGGCGAGGGTGTTGCTAAACAAATTCTCCGTGAACTCACCTGGGCAAAATATTTGGCAAATAACACTGTCCCGCAGGAAAAAACAGCCGAAGTTCAAGCTGTTATAGATATATATCTATTGCTCCGACAGCAGCTTCTTGCCCAGGTAAATTCCCAGCAAAGCTCGTTTTACTCTTCCTGGATGCTCGAGGTCGCATCGTGCGAAATCGAAGAAAAGCTATCGCTCACAAAAACTCGTGATGCTTTTGCCAATTTTATGTATCAGCACCTGCGCATGACTGTCGCCATAAAAGACGCCGATCAAACCACGGACAACGTCCAGGTTTACTTAGCCGTCAGTCGGGCGCTTTTAAAAAGTGACAGGGCGCTTCTGCGCTATCAGCTCCTGAAACTTTTAGAACCGGGTTTCGAACAAAAAAACAAACACGCAGCATCGGAAATTGCGCCGCGGATGAGCAACACAATTGCTCTGATCGAGGAGCAAATTTTCCTCCATATTGGCGCTAAACTCTATCGTTATGCCCGGAGACTGTGCCCTCCGTTTATGATTCTAAAGGATGTTTTCGACCGCAACAGCGACTTAACTTCTTTGGTTGGCGACTCCAAAAAATTACAGGTGGCCGTCTGGGAAACATGCGCAACACGTTACCGGCAAACCGGCAATCGCCTGCGGCGCCTGGCTGTTCGCAGTATCATTTATATTTTTTTGACCAAGA
>CAZUUL010000098.1:0-4483 GCA_964623155.1 uncultured Gammaproteobacteria bacterium | reverse complement strand
GGTGCTGCCCTCCTTTTTGGGAAATTATCCTGAAGTGAGCGGGGGCGAGCGGACCGCCACAACTCAAGACTTTCTGGAACTTGGCCAGAATGGTGGAAATTGGCCATCCTCTCGAAAAGTGTGATACACTGGTTTCATGGCTGACGAACCAACTCAAACTCCGCCAGAACCAAAGCCCGAGGAAAAGCCGGAAGAAAAACCAGCTGAGGAAAATCCTGAGCCGCAGCAGCCAACTCCAATCGAAGAACCAAAACCTACAGAAGAAATTCCAGCAATCTCTCCGGAAACTCCGACTGAAACTCCACCAGTTTCAGAAACCCCACCTCCAGCAGAAGAACAATCAAAAACTCCAGAACCAGAGCCAGAAAATCCTCCCCAACAGCCCCAATCTCCCGAATCTCCCCAAACTCCTGAAGTAAAACCTGAAGAACCAAAAGTTGAGGAATCAAAGCCTGAACCATCAAAAGAAGAAAAGCCACCAGAACCAGAAGAACCAAAAGAAAAAGAGCCGGAAATAAATATTGAGGAAGAAGTCAAAAAACAAATGGATGAAAAAGTTAAAGAATTGTTACAAAAGGCTAACGAAGCAAGAGCAAAAAAGAAATCTGAAAACTTGGATAAACTTCTGGATTTTGCAAAAGAGAAAAAAGTTATTACAAATGATGACGCTAGAGATTTTCTTCATGTTTCTCAAAGTACAGCAACAAATTATTTATCAGAGTTGGTGAAATCTGGAAAATTGAAACGGGAGGGATCGCGGGGCGGGACAAAATATTCTGCCTGAGCTGTTTAATACGAAGTATCAAGCTCTGCTTATATTAGCGTTGTACAATGCTAAAACGCTACAATGTTAAAAGGATAAAGTATGAAATCTAAACTGATTACAGTACCTGAAGAATTATTAACTGATATTCTATCTTTGGTTAAAGGTACAAAGTTTGAAAAAGAGATCAAAGAGATTTTAGAAAATACTGGAAAATATCAAACTCAAAATATTTCCTACTTTCCAAAAAAAGCAAAAGTTAAACGGGTTGTTGATGGTGATACTATAGTTTTAGAGAATGGCAGTATTGTTAGATATGTTGGTATAACTGCTCCGGAGACAAATGAACCTTTTGAAAAAGAATCTTCTGAAGAAAATAAAAAGCTTGTTGAAGAAAAAACTGTAACTTTAGAATATGATAATTACAAAGGAGATAAGTTTGGCAGAATATTAGCTTATCTGTTTATTGATGGCAAAAATATTTCAGTGGAGTTAGCCAGAAAAGGTTTAGCTCAAGTCGTTATTTACCAACACAAAAAACCTTTTATTTATACAGACCAATTATTAAAAGCTCAGGAAGAAGCCAAGAAAAAGAAGCTTGGCATTTGGAGTAAATAAACTTTTGTACTATCATGGAGATATATGGATAAACCGAATTTAGAAAAAGACAGAAAGTTACTGGTTGAAACTATCAAGAAATCTACAAGAGATTTATCTAACTTCCTTGATGATTTATTAACTGAAGAAGAAATCCTTGATTTAGCCCAGAGAATTAAAATTGCTCAGTCCATTATTGCTGGCAAAACCTATGACGAAATAGCTGAAAGTGGGGGTACTTCAACTGCTACTGTTTCTAAAATTGGTCAGGTTTTGAAATATGGTAAGGGTGGACTAGAGAAAGTTATGAAACCAAAGGAAGGGGGTGTTAAGAAGAAATGAATATGGAAGTTACAACTGCTCATATTATTAGCGGTTTAATTGGTGGGTTAATTAGAGCTGTAGTTGGAATTACTAAAGATCAAACATTTACCCCAGAAAAATTCAAAATGCGATGGGGATATTTTTTAACATCTATCTTAGTTGCTGTAATAGTGGGAGTAGTATCTGGAATTATTGTTGATGGAGATGATTGGAGGATAGCATTACTTGCAGGATATGCTGGTACAGACTTTTTAGAGAATTTATATAAATTAAGGTTTGCACAATTTTTCAAGGTTGCTTAGTATATATAGTTAAAAGTTACTAAGAAAAATAGAGCGCATTCAAATAAGTAATTTTAATATGTATGATAGACACTGCCGAAATTCAAAGTCTTCAAAAGTATGACAATATAGGTCCTTCTACCCGACCAGAAATTCCTCCCAGTGGTCGCAACGGCAATTCTGAGAATGGAATTGGGAGAATACCGCTTTCAAAAACATACAAAGAATCCTCCGATCGAGAAAGATCAAATAAGAAAGCTCTCCGAGACCGAGAAATAGTTATAAAAGAGATGGAAGAAACAGGTGAGTTGTTGGGTAGAGATCATGAGTTCTATCGGACTATTGATAGCATTTGTCATCGTTTAAAACCAGCAGCCAGTCCGGATGTCAATATTAGTTTGAGTGATAGCGGGAAGGCTTTCACGCTACAAGATAAAAAAACCATAGTTTTAAGTGCAGGTTTGTTAAAAGGATTAGAAACTTACCTACAAACAAAAGGACAAGTATTAACTGAAGATCATCTGGCATTGATTATCGGGCATGAAATGTCTCATTGGGATGAGGAAGCAAAGAATCCACATATTAGTGAACGGTACTGCGACACGCAAGGATTAATGCTTTGTAATAAGGCAGGTTTTAATATTGATAGCGCTGTTGAGGCATTAGAGTTTTTAGAATTTGCAGAAGAAGCAGCCAAGAGAGATAGCGGTTTAGGCGGTGAAGATAGTACGACAGTGAATATGGGAGAGCTAACCCATCCTACCTCGGAAGACAGAAGAATCTTAGTCCAGTCAATTGCTAATGATCCAAATGCTTTTCTAGAAGGCCGCTATGCTAGAGCTACTCAACTGAAACCAGAGGTCTATGGAGATTTTAAACAAAGAGCAGATCAATGGCTTGAAACGGCCCGAAGAAGAGAAATGATTGCAAGTGAGGGAGATATAGAGCGAGAGTTTCAGGAAGCTAGAAGTTTAAGTCAAGTCCTTGAAACTTTTATTAGCTCAGATGAGTATTTCCATGCAAATATGTCTAGGGAATTTTCTCAAACTCATGAGTATGAAAACTTAACTCTGGCAATGGCAGTATATAGTGAGGTTACTGATAATGATTTTTTACACTTAAGTAAAGAAGATTTTAGAGCTCAGTTTCGAGCAGGATTAATAGCCAGGGATAGCGGTACAAGTACCCCAAAAGTACAACCAAATCAACCTAGTGGTACCCAATTTTCTACAGGACAAAACTTAACTCCTGAGCAAGTGCAGCTTATTCAAGATTGCCTTGATGGAAGATTTCAAAATCCAATGACTATTTTAACTTCTTCAAAAGCAGATCTTGAAGCACATCATCCTCAATTTGCTGGTTTCACATTTAATCAATTTTTTAGGGGTATAGCTGCTGACACAAATCAATTTATTCAACCCGAAATGTTACAGGGTTATGCAATGGTAAAAGAAGCACAGAATTTAGATCGAGCTAGAGCATTAGGACTTCAGGGAAAACTAGAAGTTGATACTTATGTTGCTGATGGGACAGCTGGAGTTACTGCGCAAATAGCTCAAGAAAGACAAGCTCTTTTTGATAAAACTAAATTTGCTGTTGCATCATCAATGCTGAGATTATCTCAGGAGGGTACCGGTTGGTTCAACAGATCATGGGACGAGTTTGTAAATGTTTCTTCTGAGTCAGTAAGAGGTGTTGCTGCATTTGGACCAGACTATGTAAGATTGCAATCTCAAATAGCAGACAGCTTACACAGTTCAGGCACTTGTTCTACGGAAGAGGTTGCAAGCAGGATTAGTCTAAGTGTATTAGAATGTGGTAGGTATCTGGAAGAAAGAAGTGGTGTCAGACCTATTAATCCTAAAACTTTAGCAAGTCCAAGACCAGATTTAGGAGCTTTCTGGGTTGATAACCAGGAGACGCATCAAGATTTAAGAGATTCTTTTTACAATACACATCTTAGTTTAGCACAAGGGGGAAATGAGCTTGGAGGAATGTTTGGTAGACCGCGAGTAGATCCATTTATTGATTCCTTAAACTGGAGTTTTTATCATTTTGCCAGCGACTCTCAAACTTTAATCGGAGACCCTCTAGATCCTTATCAAATAGTTATTAATGGAGATCCTACTATTTCTATTCCTTTTCAAGACCGCATGTTAGATCTTAATTTGACAGCGCCACAAATTGATTTTGTAGGTGGGCTCTTTGACCGTAATATATGGAGTACCACACAAGGAGCAAATTTAGTCTGTAAAACTCAAGATCCAGCAATTATTAGAAGTTTAATTCTAGAATCGGTGACAGACAGCGGTAGCGGTTGGGGGAAACCTCGGAGAACCAAGATTATAGAGGCTGTACTAAATAATGACCAGGTGAGAACAAACGATGTCTTAATCCGATCAATTCTAGAAGAAGGGATCGCAAATCATTCTTTGGCACCAAGAGAGATATACCAGATATTAGAGTAAAGTTGTCCCCTTTGTCAAGACCATTTTTCGGTCAAACTAAGATGATATTT
>CAZUUL010000097.1:3514-4494 GCA_964623155.1 uncultured Gammaproteobacteria bacterium | reverse complement strand
AAACTCACACAAGGATCGCAGCAAATGCAGGGAGAGGTATTGGAGCTTGATCTTGAGATGCTGCTTGGGGAAACATTCCGCGACGACGTCATTGAACCAGTCGGCAAGGGAGTGACCGGAGCCGACATCAAACAAATGGTGCGGAGTCCGCGGGGATTTATGTGCGGGACGATCCTTTGGGAGACTAAGCGGACAAAGGCCTGGGATGACAGGTGGATTGCTAAACTTAAAGACGATCTGCGCAGTCAAAAAGGCTACCTGGCAGCAATTGTCAGCCAGATTCTGCCGGAGGAGGCAAAAAAGGGCATAGGCTTAAAAGATGGGGTCTGGGTATCAAGTTTTGAGTTAGTCATACCACTAGCTACTTTGCTGCGGAAATGTTTGCTCGACGTCGGCTTTCAAAAAGCCGTCTCGGCTCACCGGGGGGAAAAAGCGGATATTCTCTATTCATATAGCACCGGCCATGAATTTCAGCAGCAAGTCGAGGCAATGCTGGAAGTTTTTCAGGAGATGGAAGGGCAGGTGGCCCGCGAACGGCTGGTGTTTGAGAAACAGTGGAAACAACGCCAGGCCCAGATCAAACGCTTGCTTGTTAGCACAACCAGTATTGTGGGAACGATGCAGGGTTTGCTTGGTTCCTCAAGCCTGCAAATTCAAGGTCTTGAAACTCCCGAACTTGCAAGTGGAGAATAATAAAATATGATATGCTAAAAAAAAGTTATTAGATTCGTCAGCTGTGAAACAAACTACCTCTTTTTTGATATTTTTCTTCACTCTTATTCCCTTTTTTCTTTCTCCTATTGTATTTTCTCCTCAAGTTTTTGCTCAAACACCATCCTGGACAAAGAACCCTAGTTTTAGTGAAGGAATTGTAACAGCCATGACAGAGACAGAGACTGCTCTTTTTGTAGGTACTTCAGATGCCAATGCTAATAAAGGAGGGATTTACAGATCACACGATGATGGCAAGAGCTGGCAAG
>CAZUUL010000097.1:0-3504 GCA_964623155.1 uncultured Gammaproteobacteria bacterium | reverse complement strand
AGCAGTCGGTCTTTTGGGCATTGAAGTCAAAGCAATGATGGTGAGCAATAGCATAGTCTTTGCCGCAATAACAGAAACGACATCTTCTCACCTTTCGGGAATTTATCGCTCGCTTGACGGAGGAGATACATGGGAGCATGTCGGGCCTCACGGAGGGTATATTTCATTTACAAAACAAGGCAATACCCTTTATGCTGGTTCATCAAGCGGAACAGGAGTATGGCAATCAACTGATAATGGTGCAACCTGGACACAACTTGGCCTGATGGGATTTGAAGTCTATTTCTTAGCTGCCAATTCCAGTGCTCTTTATGCCCTGGTTCGCTCCAATCTAACAATCAGTGATGGCTTCTACCGTTCTACCAATAGTGGTTTCTCCTGGAATCGGATGGCAGTCAGTTCTGCTCCTGGAGGCCTGCATGCAGATGAGCAAGTAGTGCTAGCAGCAATGGATACCATCCTTCTTCGCTCAACTGATAATGGCAACTCTTTCCAAGGAGTTGTTAATGTTCCCAACATTGGTAATGGTGGACTAGGACCAATTACTTCTGATGGCAGCAACTACTATATGGGCAATTGGCGACCTTTCAATGTCATGATCGGAGGAATCATCAAGTCAAGCAACCGAGGAGCAACCTGGCAGGCAATCAACACTGGTTTAGATTATACTGCCAGAACTTCAGTAAACATTACTCTTCTTTTTGCTTCTGCCAAACACAAGAAACTCTACTCCTCTGCCTGGTCACAGGGGCTGTGGGAATATCCTGTTGATCTTACTCCATCTTTACCTCCTGTAATTATTATTCCTGGGTTATCTGGAACGCAGATGATTCATAAAGATACTGGAGAAGTACGATGGGTAGATAGTAAACAACTGATTTTCAGCAAGACAGATGATTTTCTTGATGTTTTAAGTTTAGGCAATGATGGGAAAACGTCGCTTGATGGGAATTGGATTGCAGGAAAAGTCGTAGATGTACTCGATATGCCAGATCCACTTAATGACATCGATTTTTATCTAAGTCTTAAAAAGAGTTTGATTAGCCTTGGTTATGAAGAACATGAAAATCTCTTTCTCTTCGGCTATGACTGGAGAAGAGATGTTAGTAACAATGGCTGGCCTGGTGGCATGAATACAACGCTTGACCGTCTTGATGCACTGGTTACTGGAATTGGGAAAAAGCCAATCATTATTAGCCATAGTCTTGGAGGATTGGTGGTAGCGCAGTATATTAATAATCAGCAACGTGCACAAAAGGTGGCTCAAGTGGTTACTCTGGGAACTCCGTGGAATGGAGTACCAAAGACATTTGTTCTTCTTCACTATGGTTATTCAGAGGTTCCAGGAATGAATCGAGATAAAGCCAAAGAACTAGCTGAGAATTTTCCTTCTGTCTACGAAATCCTACCAACCCAGGCATTCTTTTCTCATTACTCTTCATACTTTATTGACGATACTGACCGTGATGGTGATGGTATTACTGGTCCTTTAACCTTTGCTCAAAGCCAGAGTCTAATTAGGAAAATGCACAACCCATCTGCCCAAGATATTGCCACAGCCTTTTATAACCAAGGTATTGGTGACTGGTCAAGGGGAACTAACAATGTACCTGTTTACACTGTAGTTGGTACTGGTATAGGCACTCCAGGAGTAATCCATGAATGGTATGAAAAAAATCTCTTTGGCGATAAGACCAGGAAACAAAGCTATACCTGTATCAATGGTGATGGAACAGTTCCTTTTCATTCTGCCAATGTCTCTAACCCTTCTTCACTCCATAAGGTTTACTATGCCAATAATATTGATCATGGCCAGCTACCAAATGATGCCCATGTCCAGGGATTTATCAAAAGCATACTCCTTGGTTCTCCTATCCAGGAAGACAGTGTTATTACCAATCAAGCAACTGCAACTTTTACAGGAACCTGTCTTAAAGTCTTTAGCCCAGTATCTTTACATATTTATGACCAAGAAGGTAGACACAATGGGCCTGTGAACGATAATGGTGATACACAAGTAGAGATTCCAGGCAGTAGTTATGATATTTTAGATGAAAGCAAAATTGCCATTCTTCCCAAAGGAAACTATAGAGTAGAACTCAATGCTCTTGCTACAGGTAGCTTTGATCTAGCAGTTGAGAAGATTACCAATGGCCAGACAGAACAGACCACATTCTTCAATGATATCCCCATTGCTTCAACTTCAGCCAAAGCCTCATTAAGCGTTAATAACCAGACTCCCTCCAATTTAGCCTTGGATACTGATGGTGATAGCAACCAATCATTTACTGCAACCACTACTGTTTCAGGCAATCAAACACTTGATATTGTACCGCCAAAGACAACTGTTAATCTTGCTGGTCAATTGGGAAACAATAACTGGTATGTTTCATCTGTTAGTGCAACCCTAACTGCCAGTGATAGTGGTTCTGGAGTTTTAGAAACCCGCTATAGACTAGGAGAGGAACAACTGATGCTTTATCACAAACCACTGCTATTTACTAATGACGGAATTGCAACCATAAGCGCTCAATCTATTGATAAACTTGGTAATACTGAGCAACCGATAACAACTTCAATTGCCATTGACCAGACTAAACCCAAGATTACTCTTATCTCACCCTTTACCCAGGATTTTCTCCAAGGAGACAGCGTGACCTTCCTCTATCAGGCAACTGATGCTTTATCAGGTCTTGCTTCAACTAGTGCTTCTTTTGCCAACCAAGCTGTGAGCAATAACCAGACTGTTAAACTCACAAACTTAGGTAAACAGATTTTCCTAATTACAGCCCAGGATCAAGCAGGCAACCAAGCAAGTCAATCAGCCCTGCTTAATGTCCGTTTTCCCGTCAAAGTTGAATTTATTCCCCCAGAGTTGCACCTTTCTAGCAAAGGCAAATACATTACTTTGCTTGTGACAGTTCCTGATCCGTATTCATCTGATGAGGTAGATATTCCTACAGTTGCTATCTATGGAACTATTCCGACTATTTCTAAAGTAAACCAAGTCAAAAAGATCAATCCCTACAAAAAAAGTCTTCGCTTAGACTTTGATAGTAAAACTCTTATCAATTATCTTAAACAGAAAAATCCAGTTGATCGCGAGAAGATGATCGTAACTATCAGCGGCAGGTTAAAAAATGGGTTAGGTTTTCAGGGAAAGGTAGGTGTAGTAGTGAAGATACCCTAGTATTATTTAGAGAATTTATAGAAGAGTTTGAGCAGGATAAAAGAGATCAGGGACCAGAAGAGGAGATCAAATAGAAATGTATAAAATACGAATGGAGATTTAGGTAAAAGTGAGAAGTTCCAATATGGAAACGGTAAACCCCGAAATTTATTCAAAGAGTATCCAACAAAACCAAATTTAAGAGTGAACTCATACTCCCACAACCCTGTAACAAGAGTAATGACAAGCCCAGAGATAAGTGGAGTAAATAGAGAGTTTCTCTGCCAAAGCTTTTTTACCATTAAATTGACCATAACATAGGTTGCAGTTTGTTG
>CAZUUL010000096.1:0-4516 GCA_964623155.1 uncultured Gammaproteobacteria bacterium | reverse complement strand
ACCATCTATCTTGTCGGAGTTGACCAGCCAGATATGGGTAAAGTCATCGGCAAAGAGGGAAAAATCATCCGGGCAATTCGTTCGCTAGCCAAAATCTGGGCCGTGAAGCAAAATCAACACATTGACGTCGAACTCCTCGAGCAAACTTCTAAAAGTTAAACGGCGTTTTGCGTTTTGCCGAAGCCGTCGCCTCAAAGGAAACCAGATCAAGGCTGGGATAAGTTTTCCAGTCGGCAATAGTCGCCAGTAATTCTTTTTGTTTGACCGACAGAGGTGTCAGGGGGGTTTTGCTGTCAGCAAAAGTCTTGGGATAGCCTTGAAAATAAGTTGTCAGCGGCAGGTCAATTTGGGCCTCGTGACCTGGAAAAATTCCAATGCTCACATTATCTATGCTAAAAAGCGGGGCGGTCGAATAAATAGCCTTTATCAGCGGCACAAGCGAAGATTCGGGCAGCAAAAAAGAAACACTGAAAGATAAGTGCTCAATCGTGGTATCGATATCTGACAGTTGGCCGGGATTTAAATTTATATTACCGACGCTGACACCAAACTGCCCTCCTAAGCCGTTGATGTCAGCAAAAACGGGAAGAACGTTTTTTTCCGGCGGAACAATAGTTTCAAGCTGTTTGAGTTTATCAGCTAGTTCTTGTTCATTTAAACTTTCCAGAAAAACTTTCTTATCCTGCAGCAGTTTTAGCTGTTTTTTTTCCTCATTTAAATTTTGCCAGCGTTCAAGAAGCAACACCGTCTTGGGAAAAAGCAGCCACAAGGTACCAGCTACCATACCCAAAAAAGCAATTATGCAAAAGGCAATCGGCCAAAATTCCCGGATGGGAAAGTGCCAAACGTATATTTTACTCATACTTAGTTACTACTCGATTATCAGGGTCAGACCTTGAATTACTTGAAGGTCTGACCCTTTTTTAGTGCGTAAGTCCTGTTACTTTTTCGAATTAAATAAAAAACTTAGCGTGTACGTCCCGTCAGTCCCCCTGATTGCATCCTTGAGCAAATAAATAAAATAAGGCGAAAAATCGCTTTTTAAGATATCTTTTTCCAGCTGTTGAATCTCGACCACGCTGTTGGTTTGCACTGAAAATGTCAGCGCCTGATCTTTGTCAATATGAATTTCAGTTAAACGCGACTGACCGGTTGATAGAGAAAAAACATCTTCCAGGATTTTTTCGTAGGGGAAACGCTCTTGAGATAATTTAGCGACGGTTGTCAACTTTTGACTAATAGCCCCATACAGAGATTGCCGCGTTGCCAGAGATTTTAGAGCAGCCAAAACCTGCTGATTTTCTGATTCCAGGATTTGTTCCTGTTTCTCTACCAGCAATTTTTCCCAAACAACCAGTCCGAGAATCAAAAAAATAAATATTCCCAAAAACAGCGACGTCAACAATACTATTTTTTGCTGATAACGGCGCAGCATGACAAAGCGTTTGGGAGCTGATGGCAAGAGATTGATAGTCTTCATAGTTTTATGCCAAGCATCACTGGTCTTGAGTCAGCGACCTAAGTGCCAAACCCGTGGCCACCGAGAATAGAGGATAATTGTTTGCGGGTAGTGTCAGAATTGACGCCTGGTCAAGCGTAAGTCCCGACCAGGGATTTCCTATCTGAACTTCAATTGACAGGGCATTGGTAATATAACGGACAAGCCCAGGAAGAAGCGCTGTCCCGCCGGTTAAAATAACAGTTTTTACCGGTTTAGCGGCATTTTTTTCCTGGTAAAAAGCGATTGATTTGCGCAGCTCCTCCACGATTGAATCGACAATCGGCTTTATTGCCATAAAAACCTTTCCCTGAAAGTGGCTTTCATCAAGACCATAGACTTTTTTATATTCCTCTGCCTGCAAGCGCTCAAAATTAAAAGCCGACGATATCGCCCGGGTAATAGCCTCACCCGCCAGTCCAGTGGTGTGGGTAAACAGGAGAATTCCCGATTCAACAATGGAAAAGTCAGTTTTTGACGCGCCACAATCCATAATCATCGTCACTGCCTGGTGATTATCTTGAGCTGTAAAAGACCGAAGGGTCGCGATAATCTCTGTTTCAATGGCTATCGGTTCGAGGTTGGCTTGCGCGAGCATTTTTTTGGTCCTGTCTATAACTGAGAGCGGCGCCGCAACGAGTAGAACCTGCATTTTTTCTTTGTTGTTGTCGGGTTTGGAGAGAATTGCGTAATCGGTCGTCACCTCTGACAGCGGCAAAGGAATGTATTGGTCAGCCTGCCACTTCAGGGCGCTTTCCAGTTCATTATCAGTTAGCTGCGGCACCTCGATCACACGTGTGAACACCAGCGGCTCAGGCAGAGCCACAGTCACCTCATTTGAAACTACATGGCTATCATTGATTACTTTTTTCAGCCGGACGGCAATCATGTCGCGGTCGGCAGTCGCTTCAGATAGAGTGCTGCCCAGCGGCACCGGAATAGTAGCCGCAACCGCAACCCGGGCCGGCAAATTAGCCAGAGCGCGTTCAAGTTTAACCACTTTAATTGCCGATGAACCAAGATCCAAACCAAGCGATATTTGGGCAGCCATAATAAAAAATTAATTACCAATAGTAATTGCACCTCCGCTATAAAGAGCAAAATCAAACACAGGCGGGGGAGCGGGAAATGATTTAAAGACCCGGATTTTCGTGGTCTCACCGCCGACCGATTGACCTTGAGAAACGACGTCAACCAGAGCTTGAGGAGGAAGGAAAGCGTTTCCACCCTGGGGGTTGATAGCCAACCGGACACTATCATAATAAGGCTTAAGCCGCATGTATAGTTTAATATTTCCGCTTCCTTTTAACAGACTGACGCCAAATGTGCCGGCTGGCCCCGGGTTAAAATTCAGGCGTTTGCGATAGTTGTATGTCAAACCACTGTCAGTTCTGCAGCGCTGATCGGGTTGAGCGCTATCTACGCTGGTAAAACAGTCGCCGCTCGGACACGACGATGGCGGGTTGACGCGAAAAGCCCGGCGGGCGCTGTTATAGACGCCGACGCTATCTTTGTAAACAAGAGTCACTTCGACTCCAGGCGCTGGTGCTCCTTGAGTCTGCCCACTCCAGCAGACATCAAGCGTTTGTTTATCATACTCACCATTAAGTTCATCAATGGCATAAGGTGAGGTTGTCTCATGGTTAGTAAACCAAACTGTAAGTGTGTCCCCCAAATCAATAGCTTTGGGATATTCAATGACTGTGTTGGCTGCGGGTGTCGGTTGGGCCTGGATACTAACTCTTGTACCGTCAAAAGTCAGTGATCTGGTCAATGTTCCAGTAGGAAGAGGAGTTTTGAGGACGTCTTCTACGCCTGCCTCAGCTGCAGAAAAAGCGCGCGAACTCTCTTCCAGTTTCCGGGAAATTTGAACGTCGAGCGTTGATTTGCTTGCTATGGCTAACCCGATAGTCAAACCCAGAGCAATTGCTCCCAGAAGAATAAGTACTGCCTGACCCCGCTGTGAAAAACTCATACATTCAGTATAGAAGTCATCGCTTTCCAATGTCAAGAATCGATAAGAGTGTTAATAATTTTCGTACGCCCGCTGGGTCACGGTAGTGGTAAAAAGCTCGCTTACGCTATCTTCTGGTCGGGGAGTTATGCCGGGCAGATATCGGGAAAGAGAAAATTTAAAAATAACCCGGGCCGGAATATTGGCAGAAGTCGCCGGGCACGAAAAAACACAGCTGCCCGGAACCACTTGGACAGTGTTTCCGGTCAGGGGAGCAAAATTCGGGGGCAAACCTTCACCCCGGGCAACCACAGTTTTACCGCCGATTGGCACGCAGGCAAAAGTCACGCTGCGCTGGGCAAGCGGAGTAGGTGTAGTCAAACTGTCCCGCAAAACGATTTGTACGCCCGAATCAAGCGCGCCCGGCGTGGGCATAATGCATACTGGTGTGGGAAGTGCATTACGCACGTTATCTTCCATGACTGAGAGTGCGAAGCGTCCGTTTTCTTTGACGTCAGCGATGGCCGAAGTTTTTGCCGACCCGCGCAAAAGTGCGATCATTGTCTGAAAAATAAGCATGCTCGCAATAAGAGTTATCGCCAGAACAATAATGATTTCAATCAGCGTAAATCCGTTTTGTTTAGTCATAAAATTACTTCCACTCGGCAAGACAAGTACCTAGCTTGGATTGATGGTTACCTTTAGGATCTGTCCAGGTAACATAAACTGCCACCAACCTTCTATCGGTTGCTGGCCCACCAGGCGTCGGCGTCACCTGACAATCCGATGACGGCTGCGTCTGGTAATATCGGCTAAAAACTGTTCCGCTAATTTGTTCAGGATCAGTCGCCGTCACCAGAGTAAGGTTGCCGCCAACGTCGTTAACATAGCATTTTTTTCCAGATTGACAATCAATAGCGCTTAACCCTCCCTGGTCGCGCAGCGATCTGATTCGTTCCAATTCTTCCCGGGAGTACTTTGTCGCTGCACCTTCGGCGCGGGAGGTTGCGACACTAACAAGCGATAAAGAAACCAAACTAATAACAACCATCATCAAAAAAACA
>CAZUUL010000095.1:2696-4539 GCA_964623155.1 uncultured Gammaproteobacteria bacterium | reverse complement strand
GGAGCGGTGGTCGGGCTGGGGTTAGCTGGCTTGATCACGTTATCGTTGGTAGGGGGGAGTTTGTTTACGCGCGTTTCTTTTCAACAGATTGTGGTATTGGCAATCATTCCTCAAGTGATCGCTTTTATACTCATCTTTTTATTTGTCCGTGATGTTCCCGCAAGTCACGAACACAAAGAGGAAAGAGGATTTCATTTGACGGATTACCCAGAATTTGTTTCTTTTTTAACTATCTCGCTCTTTTTTACTTTGGGAAATTCTTCTGATGCGTTTTTACTACTTCGTGCACAGGGTTTGGGGATGCCTATACCGCTCATTTTTTTTCTGTTAGCAGCGATGAGTTTAGTAGCCTCACTTACTAATGTGCCGCTTGCTTCTTTGTCTGATCGGCTGGGAAGGAAAACGCTCTTGATTTGGGGATGGGTTCTTTATACAGCAGTGTATCTGGGATTTGCTCTTGCTCACTCAATCTTTACGATTGTGGGGCTATTTTTACTTTATGGCCTTTATTATGGCATGACGGAAGGGGCGGCGCGGGCTTTAGTTTCTGATTTAGTAGCTAAACGTTGGCAGGGGACGGCATTTGGGATATACTTTGTTACCACAGGGCTCACACTCTTTTTAGCGTCACTTCTTGCCGGGTTTTTGTGGCAGGTTTTTTCGCCAGCCGTAGCGTTTTTGTTTGGAGCGAGCATGAGTTTGGCGGCGGTGGTAGGGCTAGGGCTAGTGTTGCCAAAGACTGTCAATTCCCAATAGAGACTTAATGAACAATTATTAGAAGCAGCAGCTTTACTTCACGATCTTGACAAGGGTATTCCCGGGGCAGGGAAGACGCATCCTAAAACTGGCGTTGAGATTTTGCGGCGAGAAGGGTATGAAGGCATTGACTCTATCCTGTACAATGAAGTTAGGAAGGTAAAATGTCAGTACTTATCATCATTGTCATTTTTGGTTTAGCGATAGCCTATTTTGCTACACAAAACACCACCGGTGTCACCATAAGACTGGCTCAATATACATGGACCCAGGTACCGTTGTATATTGTTACAGTTGGTTCTTTACTCATCGGGGTTTTTATTGCTTGGATTATTAGTCTTGTCGATGTTATCTCTTCTACTCTTACCATCCACGGAAAGGAAAGTGCCATAAAAGAAGCAAAAAAAACCATTGCCGATTTAACCAAGCAAGTCCACCATCTGGAACTTGAGAATACACAACTCAAAGCAGAAATGCACAAATCATGTTTATCATTTGAAGACGAATCTAGCGACGAAAACGCACTGTGAATAGCCTCCTTATTAAAAGCTGGAAATTCCTTCCCCGGACAAAACTGCTACAGTTGACAATTATGCGTTTTTTTCAGGACGAATTTTTAATAGGGGTTACGGGAATCATTTTCAATGATAAGCTGGAAGTTCTTCTGTTTAAACACACTTATCGCCAGTTGGTTTGGGGGTTGCCGGGAGGATATCTCAAGGCGAAAGAACACCCCAGGGAGGGACTGGAGCGAGAAATAGAGGAGGAATCAGGTTTGATTATTAGCGCTGATAAGCGTTTAAAAATCAGGACCGACCGGGAAACAGCCCGTTTAGATATCTGTTATATCGGAACATACCTTGGTGGTGAATTTAAGAAAAGCGAAGAAGTTGAGGAAGCTGCTTTTTTCTCTTTCGAAGATTTGCCCCTGCTTGCTAAAGATCAACTTCTGTTAATCGAGCAGGCTCTCCGGCAGAACAGATTGTTACAAAGACAGTATCAACCCGGATCAAAGAACTTCATTGGAAAACTCAAGCATTTGCTTGCTTCATCGTCCTAATGTTAAAATTCTCTCCGCCTATGAAAC
>CAZUUL010000095.1:0-2686 GCA_964623155.1 uncultured Gammaproteobacteria bacterium | reverse complement strand
TTGCCTCATGGCACTCAACTTGATAAGCTATTCACCAGTCAATGCCCAGAAGGTGACTCTTGCCCCCGAATATGAATTACCCTATCCGGGCATTCTCCCAGACCATCCATTCTATATTCTGAAGGTTGTTCGCGACCGGATCGTTATCTTTTTTACCAAAAAACCCCAGGATAAAGTGAGCTTATATATTTTGTTGGCTGATAAGCGTTTGGCCATGGGGGAAAAACTGGTTGAGAAAAAAAAGGAAAAGCAAGCTGCAGAAACGATATCAAAAGGCGAAAAATATCTGCTGCGGGCGGTAGACGTTCTCTGGATGATGAAGTCAAAAAACACTAACCCAGATGTCGGTTTGGTGAATAAGATAGCGACGTCGGTAGCCAAACATAAAGAAGTTGTAGCAAAATTAAGCAGTCGCGTGGGCCTGGAAGCCCAAAGCAGCATGGGCCTTTCCCTGCAACTGGCTGAGGACGTGGGTAGACAACTTCACCAATTCAAAAAACAAGAGAATATCGGGATGTAAATCTTTAACTGATTATTTTTGATCTATTTAATACCTCTTGACAGTTCCTATCTAGGGGTCTAATCTTTTCTAGACACTACATTTAGTGTCAAAAGGAGTTCATGCGTTGTCCATATTGTTCACACCCGGAAAGCGACGTCATAGAAACTAGAGATAGCGAAGACTTGACTTCGACCCGGAGACGGAGAGCTTGTAGAAAGTGTCAGAAGCGGTTTACAACTTATGAACGGATAGAAAGTGCTCCCTTGATCGTCATAAAAAAAGACGGGCGGAGGGAACAATTTTCTGCAGCCAAACTAAAAGCCGGTTTACTAGCTGCTTGTCAGAAAACTACGGTAACCATTGACCAGATTGAAACTATCGTTAACGAAGTAGAACGCGACTTACGCAGCGGCGATTCGGTTGAAGTTGATAGTAAAAAAATCGGCCAGATGGCAGCAGCCAGACTCAAAAAAATTGACAAAGTGGCATACATTCGCTTTGCCAGTGTTTTTCGCCGCTTTGTCGATCTGGAAGATTTTGAGAAAGAACTGCATAAATTATTATAAAATTATAAAAATTATAAATGTTATAGCTAGTATGACTCAACTCACGGGTATCCGGGGTACAGTTTTCTCAGACCGCTATGCGCTTAAAAACGAGCTCGGTGAGTCGGTAGAGAAGACTCCAGAAGACATGTGGCAGCGAGTAGCGCGCGGAATTGCCGCCAATGAAAAAAAGAAACATCAAGATTACTGGGCCGATCAGTTTTATAAAGTCCTGCTGGATTTTAAGTTTGTTCCGGGCGGAAGAATTCTCTCGGGAGCCGGAACCGGCTACCAGGTAACTTACTTTAACTGTTTTGTTATTCCTTCACCCAAGGATTCACGCGAAGGCATTTTAGAATCACTCAAACAGCTGGTTGAAATCCAATCCCGATCAGGCGGGGTAGGGCTGAATCTGTCTTCGCTGCGTCCCCGCGGCGCCCGGGTGCGGAAAGTTAATGGTACTTCATCCGGGCCAGTGACCTGGGCCGGGCTTTTTTCCTACGCTACTCATGACGTAGTCCAGCAGGGGGGGACGCGCCGGGGAGCGACCATGCTCATGCTTTGGGACTGGCACCCGGATGTTGAGGAGTTTATAACTGTTAAACAGGATTTATCGAAAATCAACGGCGCCAACTTGTCAGTTTGTGTTTCCGATGCATTTATGGAGGCGGTGAAAAACAACCGGGATTGGGATCTGGTTTATCCGGATATTGACGATCCGCTATATGAAAAAATGTGGAATGGTGAAATTGAGGACTGGCGCAAACTGGGAGGAAAAATAAAAGTCTGTAAAACAGTCAAAGCCGTTAGCCTTTGGAATCTAATTTGCGAAGCGGCTTGGAGAAGTGCTGAACCAGGATTACACTTTCTTGAGCGAAGTAATAAGCGAAGTAACACTTTCTATTTTGAGAGACTAGTGGCGACCAATCCGTGTGGAGAACAACCCCTGGGCGCTTGGGCTGTTTGCAATTTGGGAGCGATGAATCTAGCTGCTTATGTAGTAGAGGGCAACTTTAATTACGATGCTTTTGCTAAAGATGTAAAAATTGCTATAAGGTTTTTAGATAATGTTATCGATCAGACTTACTACTTCTTTCCCGAAAATGAAAAATGCGCAAAAGATATCCGGCGCACTGGCTTGGGGATTATGGGTTTAGGTGATGCCCTGATCAAAATGAAAATCCGCTATGGCTCGGAGGAATCTCTGGCAATCTGTGAGAAAATCTTCCGCTGTCTGCGGGATAATGCCTATGAAGCCGCGAGCGATACCGCCGCGGAAAAAGGCTCATTTCCAAAGTTTGATAAGGAAAAATATTTGCAAGGATATCATGTCAAAGAACTTCCCAAAGGAATTCAAAAGAAAATTGCGACTCAGGGTATACGGAATGCGGTACTACTTACCATTGCTCCCACTGGCACGACTTCTCTGGTTGCCGGTGTAAGTTCAGGAATAGAACCGGTCTATGAATTTTCTTTTGTGCGAAAATGGCGGGGTGGAGAACAAGTTATGTACCACCCTCTTTACGAAGATTGGAAAAACGCACATCCGCATGAATCCCGACCCGATTATTTTGTCAGCGCCAATGATTTAACCCCTCTTGATCACGTTTGTATTCAATCCATCGCGCAAAAGTTTATC
>CAZUUL010000094.1:0-4546 GCA_964623155.1 uncultured Gammaproteobacteria bacterium | reverse complement strand
CATCGGCGCCGAGTCTGTCAATCGGCGCAGTCCAGGTAAAACTTCGATTTGACCCGCCTGAAGCAGCTAGTCTGGTGGAAGTCGTGAATGTAACTTCTAGCCTCTTTCCCAGCGTTTTACATAATCTAGAAACCGCCGGCGGCAATGTCCAGTTTGCTCTTGGAACTACGCTTCAGACAGCCACCGGCCAAAATATTGAAGTTGCCCGTGTCAGTATTCGCGCCAAACAAAATGGAACACTGCGATTGGTTGACGCCGGCAGCTTGGTTTCAGCCGTTAACCAATCTAATACCAATGTCTTAGCTGATAACGGCTTCTCCCCGCTAACTGTAACCATCAGAGAAACGACAGGCGAGCTGACGCCAGGTCCTTCAACCAATCCCACAAGCGGGGTTTTAACCCCCACGCCGACTGGCAACGCTTCTGCCAATTCCACCATAACTCCAACAACGCCGGCCGCCAATCCCAGCCCGACCTCTACCGCCGCCGCTACTGTACCTAACTGTACCTCGCTTTCTGTTCAACCGGCAACTGGCAATGCTCCGCTGGTGGTTAATTTTCGTGGCGAGGGAAACATTGCTTCACCGGGAAACATAGACGCGGCAGAATTTTCCTTTGCTGAAGGATCACCGCAGCTGATTCAGAAAAATTATGGCGCCAGTGCCAGTGAAACCACCACTCATAGCTATGCCAACGCCGGTTCTTATCAAGTTTTTGTCCGCTTCAGAAGCGCTGCCGGGCTCTGGTCAAGTATCCCAACAGCATGCACTGGTCAAGTAATGGTAATTCAGGCTGTGGGTGGCAATTCACAAACTCATTATGCCTGCCGGGGAGGAAGTTGTGTGGCAACCGCCGGTGTGGGAGCAAACGAGTGTAGCCCGGCTGAAAACAGCTGTAAAAGTGTCCAGACGCCTAACCGCCTGCCAAAAAGCGGTTCAATCCGACCAGGGGTCATCGTTGGCATACTCGGCGCGCTCCTCATTACATTGAGTTTAGCACTCTAATAACCCAATATGAATTCCAAATCTGTAATTATCCTGTTAACCGTCTTGCTGGCTTTTCTCCTCTACCTTCCAACTCTGGCTGCCCCGTGGCAGTTTGACGATTTAGAACATGTTGTCCACCGCAACCAGGAAAGCAAAGATCAGCTTTTTGATTTGCTGCTGGCTACCATTCAACCAGCCAGCTCGCCCAAAGGCACGCGATCGCTGGTGGCGGCCAGTTTTTTGTTAAATTGGCAGATCAGTCAAAAGCCTTTGGGATTTCATATTGTAAATATCACCATTCACGCCCTGGCGGCATTTTTTGTCTATCTTCTGCTATATCTCATCCTTTCCCGCTGCAAATGGCAGGAAAAACAGCTAGTGTTCTGGTCAATTGCCGGAGCCGTCCTGTTTCTCATTCACCCCATCCAAAGCCAGGCTGTGGCTTACGTCACACAGCGATTTGAGTCATTGGCGAGTTTGTTTTATCTTGCCAGCATGTATTTTTTTCTAAGCCGCCGCTACCTCTGGTCTTGGCTGGCAGGCTTTCTGGCTGTTTCTTCCAAAGAGATTGCCATCACCCTGCCTCTGACTTTAATTGCTCTCGACTTTTTCTTTGGCAGAAGCTACAAGCACGGAAAAAAACAAATCATTTTGTACCTGCTGTTTTTTCTGCTTTCGCTTAAAGTTGTTGTTCAGCTGACCACCCACGTCCAGGATAAGCGGCCGCTTTCTACTAGTGTCATAATCAATAAACTTACTGCCGGAACACAAGTTCTTGAACGCCAAAGAGGTTTAACCCGTATCTCATATGGCCTCACCCAGCTAAACGTAGTCCCGACCTATATTCGCTTGCTTGTTCTGCCATACGGACAGAGTCTGGACCATGATTTTCCGGTAACGACTAATTTTTGGCAATGGCCTACTCCCCTCTCCAGCCTCTTTATTTTAATACTAATGGCAATCATGCTTGTAAGCAGTAAACGCCAACCGCTCCTATCCTTTGCCCTGTTTTTCTTTTTCTTGACCTTGTCTATTAGTTCTTCGATATTTCCGATTGACGATGTTTTCAATGAGCACCGCCTATATCTGCCCATGTTTGGCTTTGTCCTATTTGTTATCGCGCTGGCCGGAAGAAGCAAAAATATAATTTATCAAAAATTTATTATAAAATTTATAATTTTTATAATATTTATATTTTCTTTCCTCACTTTCAGGCGCGCGCTAATTTGGTCGCAACCGCTTCTTTTATGGGAAGATGCTTGGAAAAAAGCTCCTGCCAAAGCCCGTACTAACAAAAACTACGGCTTTCTCTTGACCGAGGCCGGCCAGATAGCGGAAGGAATCGCTCGTCTAAAACGGGCGGTTGAACTTAATCCCACCAGCTCTGATTATCATAGAAATTTGGGCCTGGCCTACTTAAAGGCGGCGATGTTTTCTTCTGCAGAGCAGGAGTTTAAGAAGGCGGTTGAGCTTGATCCCGGCGACGCAAAACCTTTGGCTGATCTGGGTGTAGCTCATGCTCAACAGGGAAAAACGTCTGAGTCTCTTTCGGCATTTCGCGCATCACTTCAACTCCAACCCGATCTGATTGAAGGTCTGATTGGTCTGGGTGGGGTCTCGGTTTTAAGCGGCGATTTTGAAACAGCAGAGAAAAACTTGCTTAAAGCCATCAATATAGCACCCAATGATCCGCGCGTTCTAAATAATCTGGCAGTACTCTATCTCAAAACCAAAGACTATACCAAGGCTCAAGCCGTTCTCAACCAGCTTGCCCTGGTTGATCCAAACTACCCCGGGCTCAAGGAAAAAATTGAAGAAGTCCGGCAGCTCCAACATCATCTTGATTAATTAAGTAAAATTTTGCGTTTTTCTTTTGAAGATGATAGAGTGAGTCAGTATGAAAAGAGATAAGACAAAAAGGGTTACTATGGAAATTGTGATGAATGACCCGCAATACCGGGGTTATCATGTGATTGTGGTGAGCGGAAAAGTTTTCAAAGCCAAAACTGGAGAAAAAGCTTCTAAAATTTTAGATGAGGTTCGACAAAAATACCCCAAGGAAATACCGGCAATTACCTATCTCCCCGATGCCGACACTTTGATTTTATGGTTCTAAAATTCCCTTTTAAGGTTGAAAAATCGTCTATTTTAGGAAAAGTTTATCGTCCTATGGCGCAGGTATTCTTCTGGGCGAATCAAATTCAACAATGGACCGAGCTTTGGATGATTGTTGATACCGGAGCAGATTATACGCTTCTTCCCAGTTTTATGGCTGATAAACTAGGAGTTAATATAGAAAAAGATTGTCGAATATTTAATACTTACGGCATCGGCGGTGGAGAAAGAGTTTACTTTCTGCCAAAGATTAAAGTAAAACTGGGCGAATGGGAAAAAATTATCCCTGTGGGATTTTTAGAAAGAAACGAAATCCCTCCGCTTATGGGGCGACATCTTTTTTTAGAAACATTCGAGACTCTCTTTTCCTCAAATCACATTATTTCTTTTTCCACAAAATAACACCCTTCCCGATTCGCCGAATTCTTTATTTCTGTGGACCTAGCCAGAATCGAACTGGCGACTCTGTCATGCGAAGACAGCGGTATACCACTTACCTATAGGCCCTATAAGGATTATATTCTACTTTTGCAGGAAAGGTAGCGGGTTGATGGTCACCCCGTTTCTTCTGATTTCAAAATGAAGGTGGCTGCCGGTTGAGCGGCCGGTTGAGCCCATGCGACCAATGATACTTCCCTGACCGACACTAGTACCCACTGATACGTCCAGCCGGGAGAGGTGACCGTAGAGCGTCTGATAACCATCACCGTGATCGATAATGATATGACAACCATAGCCCCATTTGATACAGGATGAATAGACAACTTTACCTGCTCGCGAGGCAAGGATCGCTGGCAGCTCCGGATTGGCAATATCAAGCGCCATATGGTACCAGACCGGATATTGGGTAATTATACCTTGAGTGGCCCAAATATAAGTGCCTCCGGGCCCGGCAGCCACCTGGGGAACGGGCTGGGTTCGGACAATAGCCGGAGCCTCGGGAAAAACTCCATCCGGGACAACCAGCGATTGGCCGGTAGAAAGGGCAAATGTCTCAAGATCAGAAAAATCGTTAAAAGGAAAATTGACGATCTTTTGCGGGTCGGTTTTATATTTTTTTGCAATTGAGTAGACGGTTTCTCCATCATGGACTATATAAACAACACCAGTGACGGGTGGAATCTTAAGTTCCTGGCCGAGGGCAAGTTTTTC
Source organism: uncultured Gammaproteobacteria bacterium (assembly GCA_964623155.1). Taxonomy (GTDB): domain Bacteria; phylum Patescibacteriota; class Microgenomatia; order CAZUUL01; family CAZUUL01; genus CAZUUL01. The sequence continues at coordinate 293 of CAZUUL010000094.1, read as the reverse complement.
GCTTTTTATATCGCTTGCCCACTTTATAGTATCAACTGAAACGCCAAAAACGTCGGCAATTTTTTCCAAAGTATCGCCTTGTTGAATGCTATATGTAACCACTTGATCCCTGGGCTTGGCGGAAATCTGGGTCGAAGCGGCGAGTTCTGCCTGATTTAAAGACAAAATAACTGCCGATGGCGGTGTAAACTGTGCCAGCTCGGCGGTGTTGACTCCTGGGTAGCTACTGGCAATAACCGGCCCTCCAACAATAGCTGCTCCTCCGAGCATAATTACCGAAACATTGAGAAAAA
>CAZUUL010000093.1:0-4590 GCA_964623155.1 uncultured Gammaproteobacteria bacterium | reverse complement strand
TTAACCGCGCCAAATACTATCTATACAAGGGGGTGAATCTTGCGAGACTTTAGGACCTTTTTTTACCTCTTGTAAATGTTTGCGGAACGTGTATCATATGATCTGGGTCTAGTAATGGTTTGTCAAAAGTCTAGCGCAGTGTTACAATCCATATCCTATAAAAATGTGTGCTATGACTATAATTGAAAGTCGAGTTATTACTGGCATTCTGCCACCTGGTGAGTTTTCTCCAGCATCACCTTTAAATCCAAATGATGGTCAAAATTCAACCATCGTGCAAGAATATTTAGACCTAAAACATTCAAATTCTTCTGGCAAAGGGGGTCGAATTTTTGATACACCTCCGATTTATTTAAGAGAAGCAAGCCAGAAATTCTATCGTCCGCAGCCTGAAAAATTTGTACATCTACATTTAGCCGAATTCCTTGTTCGCCATTATATGCGTACTATGAGAGCACATGACGATAATCGCTTATGGTTTGCAGTCGCGGGTCCTGGAAGAGGTAATGAATTGAAAGTTGGACAACGAGCTATTGGTTCAAGAAGTGATCAATTCGGAGTGGTTGGTTTTGATCGTTTAGAATACGTCCTGGATAACATCAAAGAACGAGCATCTAAAGAGGGATGGCTAACGCCTCTGGTTCTGGCTGATCTCTTTAACCCGATAGTTGGAATATTTGAAGATCTTGAAGATCAGCATCAAAAAAATAAAGTCATGCTCTGGAGCATCTCTTCTGTCTTGCATGAGGCAGGTGATGACTATACTCGTATTCTTGAAAATGTCGCACCTACATTATGTGATGGTGGTGGAATTTTGATTCGCGAATACGATTCACCGCCTCCAGGTACAGCGCGAGTTGTTTTAAAATCCCCGGATGCTAGACGCTTTTTTGCTCATTTTATTAAACACTGCACTTTTAAAACAGGAGAAATTCTCTTTTCTAGCAATGATCCACAAAGATGGGAAACACTCAAAGGAAGTAATGATATTAGCGATAACGCGTTGGACATGTCTACTAGATTGGCTGTAGAATTCAGGCTTCATTTAAGAACATTTTTGAAGGTTCTTGACGTACATCATGATTTAGAAGAAGTTTATGAACAGTTTGCAAACTGGCCTGAACTAAAAGAACATTATTGTCTTCCTGATGAACCAACTGATACAGGAGGGGTGTCTGTTATTGCTCAAGCTATAAGCAAGAAAATCCCGCACCCTCCAACTCATCAAATTATCCCATATGCAATTTCTGTTAAAGACACTGTGGATGATGAAATCTTGGCACAACATGTAAAAATACTACGACAGGAAGATGAAGTATTTGTTCCCTCTCCCCTAAATGAAACCAGACGCATGCTTGTTTTCCTTCATTATGTTCCCTTAGGTAGAGAGAGAGAATTTCCTTTACCGTGGGCCTCTGAGGCACAGATGAAACAACTTTATAGTCAACTTGAACACTTTGCTTTTCGCGGTGAGGCGCCAAAAGACCAGGAACTTGTATTTGTGGAAAAATTAAAAAGGTGTATGAGGGTAGTCATAAATGCCGATACTACCCTGATCGATGTCGATTCAGCTCGACTCCAAGATTGGGTAGTTAAAGCCTTACACACGAAGTATCTGCATAGCAATCCTCCTCCGGAAACTGGAAACTATGTTCAATCTCTGGCTACTATTGCCGACCTAGAACCTTTAGCTCACTATGAATTTATTGATAAACCATGGAAACTTTACCAATTAATTGCAGAGTCTAGCTCTCCCGAGGATAGACAAGCAGCTGTCTCCTTTACAAGAGATGCAGCTCTTCCTTTGACTCTTTTTGCTAAACATGGAGTAGATGTACACTTAATTTCACAATTTCCTTATTATTGGATTGAAGAGATTAGAAGACGTCTGCAAAAAGAGCTGAAGGTTTACGTTAATGCTATTCATTCTCTAGAAGATTCGTTGAAAAAAAATCTCCTCCCCAACCCGGAGTTGGTTGAAATTGCAATGAAAAATGCTTCTCCCGAGTTAACTTTTCTCATTGGATCGACATCGCATGATATCGGTGCAGCCCAAAGTATGGGAATTTTGCCTGTTCTCATCCGGCGCCACCCCAATGGCGATCAATTGCCTACTGGCGAATATCTTGCTGTTACCTCTTTAGAAGAATTAGTGGATTATCTCGACTTGCGTTGATAAATTAGTTCTGTATGAACTACCTTCAATCTCCAGTTGTCACCATCAAGTCTTCTTGGTCTGCTTTGCTGACATACATATAAGTGCTAGATGTTCAACGCCCCTGGTTTGAACTGACCGTGAAGCAAGAATCACAGCAATTTTCAATGCTCGCGAAACAGAGTATCCCTGAATTCTCGAGGCTAAAAAAACTCCTGCAAGAACTTCTCCAGCTCCGTTAGTACTTACAACATCTACCCGTGGCGCGGGTTTTGATACAATCAATCGTTTATCGTAATAAGAAGCACCTTTTGCTCCTCGTTGTAGAATATAAGGCATTTTTGGCGTAAAGTTGAGCCTTCGCAACATCCTATATTCCATCTCATTCATGAATAACATATCGACTTGTTGCAAAACTGCTATTGTCTCCTCAGGATAGTCTTTAACGTACGCTTCAAAGGTAACGGCAGAAATGGTTATTCGTGACTTATAATATTGCTTTAAAAAAGCAATCCAAGCAAGCTGACGTTTTGGATAATCACTAGCAAGATGGATATGCTTTGCATACTTATACGCATTGGGGAATTTATCGAGATGAAGTTTCTCGGCAGCATTCATTCTGGCGACAAAATTTCTCACATTATGCTGTTCAACTACGTGGAATGAAGCAGTCTTGCGTAATTTATCTACCACAATCCCCTGTGTATCGATATCCAGATTGCGTAACCGATCTTTCAAAGCCTCGTGATCTGATCCAAGTGTGGCAACGATACCAACTGTTCCTGTTTTTGCTACACATGCAGCGCCAAACGCAATATACCATGCTGATCCCCCAACTTCTACATATTCTTCACTTAGACGTTTATTAATCACCGTTTGAATAGCAATGTTACCGATAAATATAAGCTTCGCTGGTGATCTCATATAAGTAGTATACCTTGATCTATAGACTCTTTGCATAACAACTGTTAGAATGTTTTCTAATTAGATCCTATATGATTGGAAAAGATGAAACAGTCTTTATCTCTTTGGGGGGATCAATCATTTACCCTGATATAGGTTTAAATATCCCTTTCCTGGCCCAATTTAACGACTTTATCCGTAAACAACTTGCCAAAACCAAAAGGCGATTTTTGATTATGGTTGGTGGAGGACATATTGGTCGAGAATACCAATATGCAAATCAACTGATTTCTAGCGATGTCTTAAGTGAGGATCTAAATTGGCTTGGTGTCCACGGAACTCGCCTCAACGGTCATCTCTTGCGTACTATCTTTCGTGATATCGCTTTTCGACGCGTAATTGTAGAATTTGATAAAGTAACACGGCTAGATGCTTCGCGCGTAGTGATTTGTGCAGGAGGTAAACCCGGCCGGTCAACTGATTCTGACATGACTCTTCTGTCACAAAAGTATCATATTAAAAAAGCAATAAGTTTAATCAACGTTCCCTTTATTTATGAAAAAGATCCAGCGATTTTTCCCAAGGCTAAAACTTTTACTCACCTAACCTGGAAAAAGTACCGCGAGATGATCGGTAATTGGTGGAGTCCAACTCTTCAACTTCCGTTTGATCCATTTGCCGCCAAAATGGCCGATGAAATTGGGCTGACTGCTATTTTTATCAAAGGAGATAATCTTGTCAATCTTGAGCAACTTATGGCAGGAAAACCATTTGTAGGGACAACTATTTCAAATCAAGAATCATGATAACATCGCAAACCATCATTCTTTCTTTAGGCGGTTCGCTCATTTACCCAGAGCATGGCATTGATATTATTTACTTGCGAAAGCTGAATAGTTTTGTTAGAAAACACGTCGCCGAGGGTCGGCGATTTTTTCTTGTCTGCGGTGGCGGCCGGGTCGCCCGCTATTACCAAAATACAGCCCAGAAAGTAATTTCCACTCTAACAAACGACGATGTTGACTGGCTGGGTATTCACGCCACGCGCATCAACGGCCATCTGGTGCGGGCAATTTTTCACGACATCGCCCATCCCAGGGTGGTTGAAAATTATCATAAAAAAATCGCCGATGCCAATGAACCTGTCATCGTCGCCGCCGGCTGGAAGCCGGGCTGGTCAACCGATTACTGCGCCGTCATCTTGGCTCGCGATTATGATGCTAAAACAATTATCAATATGAGTAATATTGATACGCTCTATAACAAAAACCCCAACAAATACGCCAACGCCCGGCCGATTACGCAAATTACCTGGGACGAGTTTATGAAATATACAGGTGACAAGTGGACTCCCGGAGCCAACGTCCCGTTTGATCCGATAGCAACCAAACTTGCCCGCAAGCATAAACTGACGGTTGTCATTGCCAATGGAAACAATGTCGAAAACCTGGATAATATTCTTTCCGGAAAACCGTTTATTGGCACAGTCATCCGCCCCTTTATTCTGGAGCAATCGTTTTTTGACCAGGAAT
>CAZUUL010000092.1:0-4604 GCA_964623155.1 uncultured Gammaproteobacteria bacterium | reverse complement strand
CTATTGCCAAAAATGGAGGGAAAGCGGGGTGATATATATAGCAACAACAGATTCTTCACCAGCAACAGAAAGTAATCAAAATCTCTTAGCCACACTTAGTTACTTGGGAGGTTTTGTTACCGGCATCATCCTTCTTTTAATCGAAAAGAATAACAGCTTCGTTCGTTTTCATGCCATGCAGTCAACCATTTTTTCGCTCGGATTGGTTATCTTAGCTTGGGTTTTAAGTTTTGTACCGGTAGTTGGCTTTATGGCTAAGTGGCTAGTCCAGCTTGGCGGTTTGATTGTTTGGCTGATGTTACTCTGGAAAGCGTTCAACGGTGAGCGCTATGCTTTGCCCTATATCGGTGAAATGGCGGAAAAACAGCTTGCAAGAATGAAATAATAAAGCGATGATATTTAGTAGTCGCCAGGAAGCAGGGGCACTGCTTGCTAAAAAGTTAAGTCATAATCTTGGTAAAAACGCAAAAGTTGTTGCCATCCCCCGTGGTGGCGTGGTGGTGGGGAAGGCATTATCCCAAGCGCTAAATGTTCCCCTAACAGCGGTCGTTGTCAAAAAACTCGGAGCTCCCCAGAACCCGGAGTTGGCTATAGGTGCAGTCTGTGCTGACGGGACAACCGTCATGGATAAAATTCTCATCCAGCGGCTGGGTATCCCATCAGATTATTTGCAAGCTGAAATTAGCCAAAAAAGAGCCGAGGCGAAGGTGCGAGAAACTCAGCTAGCAATATCAATTAGCAACAGAAACATCGGCGGTAAAATAGCTATTTTGACTGATGATGGCATTGCTACAGGGGCTACGGTTGAAGCGGCTATCTATTACTTGCGTAGCAGAAAACCAGCCCGGATCGTCCTCGCCGTACCAGTTGCGCCATCTGATACAATAGTGCGATTGAGACCACTGGTGGATGAGATGGTAATTGGCTTAGAAGTAGAAGAGTTTGAGGCTGTTGGGCAATTTTATGAGTCTTTTCCTCAGGTTGAGGACGAAGAAGTGAAAAAACTTTTGAGATCAAAAAGCCATAAATAATAAATAAGCAATCATAGATTATAAATGTATGAAACTCATTGTTGGGCTTGGAAATCATGAAGAAAAATATAAAAATACCCGCCACAACATTGGTTTTATGGTCATTGATCAACTTCTGCGCAGCTTAACACCAGTCGGGCGGGAATTCAAAGAGAAAAAGTCATTTAAGGCGCTATTTATAAAACTTCCGCTGGAGAAAGAAGAGATTGTTATTATCAAACCCCAGACTTTCATGAATGGCTCGGGCTGGGCAGTAGCCAAGGCAGCATCATTTTACAAAATTGAGGCAGCTGATATTTGGGTCGTTCACGATGATATTGATTTGCCACTCGGGAAAATTCGCATTCGGCGCGGAGGTGCAAGCGGAGGTCATCATGGTATTGAATCGATTATGGCTAAAATTGGCAGCACTGATTTTGTCCGTTTCCGCCTGGGTGTGGGTCGGGGCATGCTAGACACACACCATCCTGCCAATAAAAATCTCCATCGCAGACAGGTGGAAAAAATTGTTCTCTCGCCTTTTGCCGAAGGCGAAGTAGGTGATGCACGCAAAATGATCAAACATGCAGACCAGGCAATCCGCTCGGCCCTCAAAGACGGACTGGAGAAAGCGATGAATAGACACAATTAGAAGTTAAAAGATGAAAACCTACAGTGACCTTGTCCGTTACTTAGAAACCTTCATTCCCAAAGATCAGTATCTTTATCCTCGGGAAAAAGGCTTAGCCCGAATGAAAGAGTTACTGCGGCTTCTTGGCAATCCCCACCAGGCTTATCAATCTATTCATGTTGTCGGAACTGCAGGCAAAGGCTCCACAGCAACCATTCTCGCTCACATTTTGACAATATCCGGTTACAAAACCGGTCTGACAATCTCGCCTCATTTGCAAGTTGTGCTTGAGCGGATTCAAATCGATGGCTGCTTTGTTCCGCTTACGATTGCTATAAAACTTATTGAGCACAAACTCAAGCCAGCAATAGGCAAAATGGTAAAAGCCAGCTGGGGAAAACCGAGCTACTTTGAGCTGCTTTTAGCCCTTGCATTCGTCGTTTTTCAAGAAATGAAAGTTACTATTGCCATGGTTGAATCCGGGCTTGGCGGGACGTGGGATGCATCGTGCGCGCTTGATCCAACCATTGGCATTTTAACGACTGTTGGTCTTGATCACACTCAAGTTCTAGGTACAACAGTTGAAGAAATTACCCGAGATAAAATCGGCAATATTAGACCGAATATGATAGTTATAAGCGGGGTAAAACAAGAAAAAGTAAAAAAAATGGTTGTCAACAAAAGTAAGCAACAAAAAGCAAGATTAATACTTTTAAATCGAGATTTTCATTTTACCATCAATAAATTAACCAATAAAGGATCATATTTTGACTTCAATATAAATAGTTTGACTTACAAGAATTTATTTATTTCACTTGTAGGAAAGCACCAAGTGGAGAATGCAGCTCTGGCTATCGCCGCAACTTTTGCCTTGAAAGAAAGAAACTACAGGATAGAAGAAAATCAGTTGCGGCATGCACTGGCAACGGTTGTCTTTCCTGGAAGATTAGAAGTCGTACAAAAGCAACCCCTGGTGGTTTTAGATGGAGCCCACAATCCCGATAAAATCCAGGCGCTTATTGATGCTTTACCTTTGTATACTCCTGCTCGCAGAGTTGGGGTGGTCGCCTTTAAAAAAGGAAAAAATATTGAGCCGATGCTTAAACTTCTGCTTTCCCATTTAAGTCACCTTGTTGTTACTGAGTTTTCCTTGGCGATGGATATGGGTAAACGGCTGTCTACTTCCACCAGTGAAATTATGGCGATAGTACGCTTTATCCAAGAAAAAGATAAAGAAAAACCGATTCTAGTTGAAGAACAACCGCATGCTCAAAAAGCGGTTGACCGGGCCCTGACATTAGCTGGCAAAGGCGATATGATTCTTATTACCGGCTCGCTGTATCTGGTGGGCGAGGTGCGGGAGCGCTGGTATCCGAAGGCAAAACTGATCTTTTAGGTTTCCTTGATGATTATGGTTTTTTATTTTCTTCCATACATTTCATCCTGGACTTTTTCTGCTAAAAAGATTTTCAGGAGCGATTGGTAGGGAACATCCCGTTTGTTAGCCAATATTTTAAGACGATCAACTAGCCACTCCGGCAATCTTACGGTTATGGATTTGGTTGACCGCTTAAGTAGAGTGAGATTAAGTTTGAATGGGCGGCTGGTATCAAAATACACAGTGGTATCATGAGTTGCCCAGAATTTTCTTTCCTCATCTTCACTCTTAAACTTTGGAATTAATCTGCGTTTGTTCATATAACCTCCTTTCTTTTTTTTGTTGATCTCGAGCTGATATTACACGAATTTTATTTTCTCTGATAGTAAAGACAATAGTTAGTGTTCTTCCCTTATCAGTAAGACCATATGCTACAATTCGGTTTTCCTTTTGTGAATGTTTTTTATCAGTAAACAAGAGAAGTGGTAGATTGAAGAAAACTTCTTCACATTCTTTAACTGTAACTTTATGTTTAATCCAATTTTTGTCAATATTGCCCTTATTCCAATCAAAACCTGTAATTTCAATGGCAGCAAAGTCCACCAACTGACCCATTATGTATGTAATAGTACAATACAGTTATTGAATTGTCAATAGTGACCATGCCAGCGCCATTTGAGAGGTTTGCTAAAAAAAGTTTGATTTGCGACATTTTCAAATCCCGAAGTTGCAATTGCAATACATCCGGAGTGTGAGATTGCTGTTACGCGCTCTTCTCTTTATTTTGTGGAAATGATTTCGGTGGAGGTTTAGGAGGAGATGTGAATTTTTCTTCTGGTCCTGTATATTGCTGGGCTGATGGATCTTTGATAATATCTCCAGACTTTCCAGAGATATATCTTGTCCACGGTGGACTAGAAGAAAATTGGCGTACCTGTTGTGGTGTAAGGAGGATAGTCTTGTTCTGGTTATCAGTAATGCCACCATGATAATCTAAAATAGGGAGACTCCTGTCAGGCAATTGTAAAAATGAAACAGTGTGTGATTGATTATCCGCACGGACGAGAGCAAGGAGCGATTGGTTATTTTCCTTCGCAAGCCCAGAGCAATGTACGAGAAAGCTATCCCGACCATAAGCGCCGATCACGTGGACTTGATCGCTTTGATAATGTAAATCAGGGTATTCCAGTAATGTAATCCTGCCAAACGTATTTTGATAGGTATCCCAAATAATAGTGCTCATTACAAAAAAAAGATATACTGTTGGTTTTGTTCAGAGTTTAAAGAAGCTAATGCATGAAGTCGGATAGAACTGCTTGGACTATTAGCCCAACCAGGTTTGGTTGTATCATAGATTGTTAGCTGGGGAACCACTACCGTAGCAATTCTGAACGGAGCCAATATACTATTAGAGGGGTCATCATGTAGTTGAGGAAAAAGATTGATTATAGGACCACTCGTTGTTTTTGAATAACTTTGTTCAAAAACATACAGTTTCCCATCATCATCAAAAGCAACCCTGCTTGATCCTGGGAAACGTAAGCCTTCAACTGAATCTTGCGAATTATCCGGACGTTTGAGAATC
>CAZUUL010000091.1:0-4658 GCA_964623155.1 uncultured Gammaproteobacteria bacterium | reverse complement strand
TCGCAGCGGCAAAGGCCGGCTATGAGTTTATAAAAAATGACTCCAAGAAAAATTTTCCCTATGCTCTCAACAAACCGCAACCAAGAAGCAAACACATCGCCATAACCGGTGCCGACGCTATTGGTTTGGGAGCGATTGCTGCTGGGATGAAATTTTTTGCTGCCTATCCGATGACTCCGATTAACACCTTGCTTCATTTTATGGCAGGAATTCAGGAAAAAGCTGGATTCATTTATAAACAACCCGAAGATGAAATTGCCGCTAGCAATATGGCCATAGGAGCCTCGTTTGCGGGCGTTCGCAGCATGGTAGCCTCCTCAGGTGGCGGTTTTGCCCTTATGGTAGAAGGGACTTCTCTTGCCGGAATGACAGAAACTCCAGTAGTGATCGTGTATGGAATGAGACCAGGACCGGCAACAGGACTTCCAACCTGGACCAGTCAGGGAGATCTTAAATTTGTCTTAAACGCCGGTCATGGCGAATTTCCTCGACTCGTTCTTGCCCCAAGTGATGTAGAAGAAGCATTTGAAATGACCATGATGGCTTTTAATTTAGCAGACAAATACCAAACTCCAGTTTTTCTTTTAACTGATAAACATCTCAATGAAAGTCGCCAAAGCATCGATCCTAAAATCCTCGAAAATCATGCAAACACTATTCCCATTGATCGCGGTAAATTACTGACCCAAGAGGAGCAAATGGCTAAAGATGAATGGAAACGCTACCAATGGACAGAAGATGGAATTTCCCCCAGACCCATCCCAGGGCGCAAAAAAGGTACCTTCCGAGCTAACTCCGATGAGCACATGGAAGATGGTTACTCAACTGAAGAAGCCGATATTTCCAAAAAAATGGTGGAAAAACGGATGCGCAAACTCCACGTTGCCCAAAAAGAAACGCTCGGACCAATAGTCTATGGCCCCCAAGATGCCGACATCACCCTCGTTGGCTGGGGTTCAACCAAAGGTGTTGTACTTGAGGCCTTAAATCTTCTTAAAAATGAAGACGCTAATTTTAAAGTCAACTATATCCAGCTCAGCTGGATTAACCCTTTCCCCAAAGAATCTCTCACGCAAATTCTGCAAAAAGCTAAAAAGTTGATTGATGTTGAAGGCTCGCATAATGCACCAATGGCTGATTACATTCACGAACAAACAGGCATCAAAATTACTGATAAAATCCTAAAGTACGACGGCCGCCCCTTTTTTCCAGAAGAGATTATTGAAGGAATAAAAAACTATGGTTAGTGTCCAAGATTTCACCACGCCCCATTTTCCAAACTGGTGCCCCGGGTGTGTTTTGCCGGGTACATTGATTCATACTAATCCTAATATTATTTCCATTGAGAAATTAACAGTTGGTAAGCATGTTCTAGGAAGCGATGGAAAGTATCATAAGATTACAGAAGTGATGTCTCATCATCATGCAGGTAAATTGTACAAAATTAAATCCAAATGCTTTGGTGAAACTACACTCACTCATGAACACCCATTACTAATTGTTAAGCGTGAACATAAAAAATATCACAATAAAACTTTTCCCATTGTCTGGGAAGAAGCATCAAAAATAGAAAAAGGTGATTATCTTCTATATCCAATTCCTAAAGAGGTAAATGACATTCACAAGATTTCTCTTAACATAACTAAAAAGAAGAAGGATACTCGAAGTAAAACGCTACCACTAACTATTAAAATTACTCCAGAATTCTTACGACTCTGTGGTTTGTATATTGCAGAGGGTTGGATGCATACTCGATTGACTGGAAGACTTCATGCTAAGCTTAACAAAAAGACACTAGATTTAGGATTTAATTCGTCATACTTAGCAGAGGTGTTTGCTGAGTGGTTTGGAAAGGGAGCCTGGAATAAAAAGATTCCTCACTTTATGATGAGTCTGCCAATCGAAAAACAAAAAGAGTTATTAATAGGTTTATGGCAAGGTGATGGATATATTCAATTGGAGAAACATAGAGCTTCTTATAAAACTGCTTCTCAAGTTCTTGCAGAACAAGTAAAAATGTTGCTCTTACGGTTCGGTATCATTCCTTCGATTTCAGTTTATAAAGCATACAAGAATCATAAGCAATCATATTCAGTACAAATTGTGGGAGAACGTGATTTTATACTTTTTGCTAATTTAATGGATATTATTTATATACCCAAACCATATGTTGCTACTAAATATTCATCGATAATAAAAGACGACTTTATTTTACTGCCAGTTAGGTCAATTGAAGTATTTAATTATGATGGTCCTGTTTACAATCTTGAAGTAGAAAAAGTAAATAGTTATGTGAGTCAAAATGCAGTGTTGCACAATTGCGGCGATTTTGGGGTTTGGGCTGCCATAAAAGGAGCGCTTGTTAAACTTGGCTGGGGACCAACGGATTTTGTCATGGTCTATGGCATTGGCTGTCATGGACATATGGTCAATTTCTTAAAATCCTATGCTTTCGATGGCCTCCATGGTCGACCAGTGCCGGTTGCAGAAGGCATCAAACTTGCTAACAAAAACCTTAATGTGATGATCGTTGCTGGCGACGGCGATACCTTCGGTGAGGGGACGAACCATTTAGTTCACGCTGCCAGGCGCAACCATGATATGACAATGATTGTTCACGACAACCAAGTCTATGGTTTAACTACCGGTCAAACCGCGCCGACCGCCCAAACCGGGTTTAAAACCAAATCGACTCCGTTTGGAGTACTGGAGCAGGCAGTCAATCCCCTAACCATTGCTCTGGCTGCGGGGGCGACCTTTGTTGCCCGGGGATTCGCTGGCGATATCGCCTATACAGCAGAACTCATCGCCAAAGGTGCCGCTCATAAAGGTTTTGCCTTTATCGACGTTTTCCAACCGTGCGTTACCTTTAATCACGTCAACACCTATCAATGGTTTCGCGAGCGGGTATATAAGCTTGATGAAAGTTACAACAGCCACGATAAATCGACAGCATTTGTTAAAGCTAGTGAAATCGACAGCCTGCCGCTGGGTGTTTTTTACCAGGAGGAACGGTCTATTTACGAGAATGAAATTCCCCTGATAAAAGAAACAGCTCTTGTCGACCTTCCCATGATTAATGGTTCTCTCCCGGCTTTGCTTGACGATTTTGCCTAAACTGGGGGTTGACATTTAGCACTCACAATGGTAAAGTGCTAATTCCTATGACTGATATTACTGCCGTAAGTCAAAATAAGATTTACCCCATTATTCCTATTCGTGACGGCGTGGTTTTTCCGGCAACCGAAAATGTACTGACCTTTGGCCGGCCCCGTTCAGTTTCCGCGGTCGAATCAGCTTTTGCCAAAGACCGGCTTGCTGTTATCGTCATGCAAAAAAATCCCAACATCAACGAACCAACGCCAAACGATCTTCATAAAATCGGTACCCTGATTCATATAGATCGCAAACTCACTACCGATAACGAAATCAACGCGCTAGTTCGGGGTTTGCAGCGGGTTGAAGTTGTAAATTATACTTCTTTGGACCCATTTTTTGTCGCTGAAGTCATTGATGCGCCTGACGAAGCAGAGCAAAACGATGAAATAACGGCTTTGTGCAATCATATTACCAGTGAACTGCGAAAGGCGGTAAATCTGGGAAAAAGCATTGACTTTTTAGCTTTCATGAATATCATGTCGGGAGTTTCACCTTCTGACCTGGCCAACCAGGTGAGTTCAGTTCTCAACATAAAGGCGAGTGAAAAACAAGAGCTTCTTGAGATGCGCCACATTCATAGACGATTGGATAAAGTTGTGGAATATTTGGCGCATGAAATCAAAGTCTTAGAGATCGAAAGAAAAATTGCCTCAAAAACGCAAGAAAAATTTGACAAAAACGTAAGAGAAGCGGTGCTTCGGGAACGGCTTTCAGCGATTGAGAAAGAGTTAGGCGATGGCGAAAATAAAGAAACCAAAGACATGCTAGTCAAGATAAAAAATGCCAAAATGCCTTTTGATGTTGAGGAAAAAGCAAAAAAAGAATTAAAACGCCTGGGGCAAATGTCTAGTTACAATCCAGAGGCATCCTATCTTCGTACTTATCTTGAATGTTTAGTTGAACTTCCCTGGGCAGTTGAAAGTTCAAGCAACGTTGATATAAAGGCTGCCGAAAAAATTCTCAACAAAGACCACTACGGCCTCAAAAAAATAAAAGAGAGAATTATTGAGTACCTGGCCGTTATGCAACTTAAAACCCAATCCGTGTTGGATGCCAAAACGACTCCCGAACCCATTCAAAATCAGAAGCAGGCCGAAGGGACTGGGCCAGACGGCGATTCCGGCGAAAAAAAGAAGCGCAGTTACGCGCCAACAATTCTGTGTTTCGTCGGGCCTCCCGGAGTCGGGAAAACTTCCATAGGAAAATCAATAGCCCGGGCTCTAGGCAGGAAATTCGTCAAAATGTCACTTGGAGGCATTCGCGATGAAGCCGAAATCCGCGGTCACAGAAGAACTTATGTCGGTGCGCTTCCTGGAAGAATCATTCAGGGTGTCAAACAAGCAGGAACAAAGAATCCTGTTTTTATGCTTGATGAAATTGACAAGGTAGGCAATGATTTTCGCGGTGACCCATCGGCTGCTCTTTTGGAAGCGCTTGATCCAGAGCAAAACTATGCTTTTTCAGATCACTATCTGGACGTTGCCTTTGATTTATCTTCG
>CAZUUL010000090.1:0-4717 GCA_964623155.1 uncultured Gammaproteobacteria bacterium | reverse complement strand
TAGGGGGAAAGCATGGTGGACGTGAATGATGTTTGGTTGGAATCGTTCTACCGCATCTGTAACAGAGTCGAGAAAATCAAGATACAGGCGAATTATTTCTCTATTGGTGATTTGGGTAAACAGTTTACAACCTGGCCATTCGGGATGACCTGTAAAGGCAACTCGAAAAGGTAGTTTTAAGGGAAATAAAGTCACGTTTGGCACTGATCGCTCATCAGGAACTACTATAGCTACTTTATGATGTCTCCCAACTTCACTAGCTAGATAACGAGCATAAGTGCCAGATCCAGATCCCCAGAGTGGAAAAAGCTGCAAATAGAGAATTCGCATCTATGAAATAATATATCTAATTATGTTGCCTTTGTACACTACTTACTAATCTCTTGTCAAATAGGCCTTTATTAAATTGAATAATGAATTTTCACTTTAATACTTTTCTTTTTTTAAGTATCTTTTCAAAACGTGCTGTTGACTCGCCTATCGCTTCGTAATAATCCCGCGCCAAAGCCATAGTTTCTGCATCAAGATCAGCAAAAGAAGCAATACTTTCAAGAAGCAATCTGGCCCCGCGTTCAATCATGGCCGGACTCCAAAACACAAATTTGCTTCCAGCCAACTCATAGCCTGATGCCCACCAGAACTGGTCACTTTGTAATCCCTGATCCAACAACTCTCTCGCCTGCAAAAAATTATCTTCCCCAATATTTTTTCTCTTTGCTCTTTGTTCTTTAATCTCTTGTAGCGCAAGCTCTACAAGTTTCCATTGCCACTGGTGTACTGGATTATCTGGATGTTGCCAAAGAGCAAAAGGAATTCCCTTAGCAAGATCCTTTACATTGCTAGACCAACTACAGGCAATGGGGTCAACAACATCTTCTTCCCCTTTTAACCCCCTTGCCCCTTTCATCCCTTTAAGGAAATTCTGTATGAGAACCGCCCGAATTCCCACTGACTGAGCCTGCCCAAAAGCAGCAAATAAAATTTTGTCAAAGCCTTTGCGGTGGTGGCCAAATGTCTCACCGTCAAGGGCTGTTATAAGATAACTATCATTTTGAGATAAATTTTTTTTAAGCGCGCCAAGAAAGCCAGCAGAATTTTTTATTTTGCCAAAAGAAATTGCGTCAGATACAGATCTGTTGCGGAAAAAAATCTTAAAGTCAGGGTAATCTTGCAGCGAATATAAACGATCAAAGGGCAATTTTACATTTTTAGCATACCCAATCTCGTCCATAATGACATACCTGTATCCCATATCAGCGAGCAATTTCCCCACTTCCCGGCTGTAGGCCATTTCTGGGAGAAAAAATCCGATAGGATTATAGATCCGACCAAAGTAACGCCTGTTAGTTTGCTGATTAAAGATAATTTGCCGTTTTGCTTCTTTGGCAGGAATAAGGGGTAAGATAGGATGAAATTTGGCTGAAGCCAAGAATTCTACTTGTCCCCGCTTGGCAGCCTGGGCAAAACCGGCAATAATCTGACTGTAACCAAGCTCAATCAGCCAATCGCTTAAACTGGCGCTGACATTGAGCGTAATCCTAGCCTTTGCTTCATGGATAAGACCATCGACCAACGGGCCGTAACACTGTTTAACAACTTTATGAATTATATCCTCTGTTTGGGTTGACGGCTGGTAAATATGGAGAACGTTGGCCCACATGAGCATAAAACCATGATACTCAATTTGTTCTCACATATCCAGTTCCCTCAAATAACAAACCTGCTATACCTATAACTTACGCTCCTGGATTGGTTTGGGTTTGTTAGCCTAATAACCTTCGCAGAGCACGCAATGCCTTACTCTCGATTTGACGTATTCGCTCAGATAAAACTCCCAACTCTTTTGCAATCTCTTCCTGGGTCTTTCCCTCATAGAAACGCAGCTCGATGACTTGTCTTTCCCCTGGACTTAATTGATCCAGGGCTTTTTTGAGGCCAACGCTATCAAGCGTTTTTCTTAGTACATTCTCCAGATCATTGTCAGCAGGATAAGTAGAGGCTTGCTCAAGGGGTAAAATTTCTTCTAGATCTTCATCAATGCGTTTTTCTGTCCTTTCAAAGCTTTGTCGTACTTGAGCCGCCTTCCTCCCCCCAAGCCATTTTTTAAAGAGAACAATCTCTCCTCTTCTTCCAGGTTCTTTTTGGAGTCTGCCTTGATGCATGTCTGAACCTATATTTACACCCACGTAAGCAGATTGAAGACCTCCAAGTCTTTGGTAGAGAGTCAAAGTGTTTAAAGCTCCAAGTACTCGCTCTACCATAGTCTTGGCTGGCTGTAAGGTATAACCTTCTCTGCCAGAATCATTTTTTGGAGAGATTGTCTCTGCTCGTGAACCCATAGATGTTTTATATTTTAGCAAAATGTGTCAAATTGATTCTGTCCCATTATCTTATTTGCATTCTGCAATCCAACAACCATTGATAAATTGCGGCACACACTTCTTTCCAGACTGACAATTTGCTATTCTACAAGCAAGAGACACTGTGGAATAGCAAAAAGAGGATGAAGTTGGAGAAGGAAGGGTTATTGGAGTAATGTCTTGACAGTAAGGCATCCTTTGAGGTACTGGACTTATACAGATACGATTTCCATTCTTAGCGATTGTACAGGTAGGCGCTGGTCCTGTAATGCACACAGGGGTAGGAGTGGGAACTTGATCATTGGAAAAGTACAGTGTTCTATTCCAGGTATGATCGAGTATGACAAGATTTCCTTCTCTATCATATGAAGCATCTGAAGCTTGAGAAACTGTTAAAGGTATCACCGAAGAATGAGGAACACTACACTGTGTAGAACAGGCAGGAAGTGGCATATCGTAGAGAAAAACTCGTTGATTTTGATAATTTCCATAAGCATCAACCACCATGAGCATTTTATTTTGAGGGGAGAAAGCCACAGAAATTGGCGTATGCGGACTGCCTGATGGTAAGCCGTCTTTGGCCGTGAAATTGGGGGAGGCATAAACCCGCTTTGGGACGCGTTCTCCCTGGTTGAAGAAATTTCTACTGGGATCAGGCATAAGTGTTTCTTTGTCATATTCAAGTAAGCGATTGTTGCTACATTGCCAACCTTCATGGGTGGCATCGACAACGTAAAGATTGAATACCTAACACCTGGGAGGTGTTTTGCTCTTGACACCTAGGGAAATTTAGACTTGTGGACAAACAGCCACTGATCTTCCCTGATGACTTTTTTCTGATAATTTTGATTGGCGGAAAGAGAAGCAATCAGATCTTTAAATTGACCTTCAGACAAAGGAAAAAAATTGTTTGGGTTTTGGCCAGCGCGAATGTCAACTGCAACATAATCGGGGGCAATTTTTTCAAAATTTAGATTGAGAAGCATGACTTTACCGTGCGTAAAATAGGTTGCCAAATTATTTTGCGTCATTAAAAGCCCCTCGCGCGGAATTTGATTTATAAAATCGCGTAAGAACCGCATGTCTCTAGTCTGGCGGTAAAATGCCGGGTGGGTGGCCAAAAGAAGCGGTCCGTGCAGAATAAACCGGTGCAGGACAAAAACAATAGCAATCGTACCTACTGCCCATAGCGTAAGTATCTTCCTCTTCATCCGCCTAATGGCATCAGCCGCCCCAAGGAATAAAATAGCTGACAATAGTGCATTGTAGTGAAAACCCAGATCCCAACGGGTGGCTGCCTGGTTTAAGACAAAGCGTTCAAGAAAATGTTCAAGTAAAAGTGGCAGGACTGGTAAAGAAAACAGCGGCAGAAAACCAAAACTCGCACAACTGACAATGATTGTTTTAAGTTTTAGTTCTGGCGGGGAAAACAGGCCAAGCAACCATCCATCTACAGAGGGCGGAAAATCAGGCTGGTAATGGTAACCGCTGCCGCCTAGGTGGGGAATGACAATCTTTGTCGCTGCCAATCCCCAGATAAAACTTATGACTATAGTAAAAATGCCAATTTTTCGCCATTTTTTATTTGCAAGCAAAAGAAACAGTCCTAACCCTACTCCCACCCCAGCCATACTTTCTTGAAAACCTAAAGTGATAAGAAAAAATATCCAGTACCAAACATACTCTTTATTGTATGTTGCCCAAACTGCTAGCATAAAAGGAAGGAGAGCAAAGACAATATTGTGGACGTCGGTATAGAGGGCGTTCTGCAATCCGACAAACCCCAGATAACTTACTATAAGTGTAATTCGCACCAACCCATCTGCTACCAGCTTTCGGGCTAAAAGGTAAGCGACCACAGCGCTTAACCCAACGCTAACTGCCTGAGCAATCAAAACTGCTTCCGGTTTTTGGCTGAACCAATAGATTGGCGTAATAAAAACAATACTCGGGTTGAAATGGTCAGCCCAGACAATTTTTCCCAGAGGCGGGTCAAGATTGGTAATTATCGGAAGTTGCAATCGCGACAATTTCCAGACTGTTTCTTCAAAAATGCCAAAATCATACCAAAAAGCATTCACCTGCCAGAAGCGGTGGAGGGAGACAAGGGTGGCGGCAATAGTATAAACAAGAATAAACAAAAGTATAATAACAGTTTCTTTGCGCATCTATTCATTATAAGCTTTAGGTTGGCAATTGATTAAATGCCTCTAAAACTTTCCACCTTGGAAGTGGAAATTCGCCTTGATCTCGAATATCGACCCTGTCTGAATTTATCGGGTAGACTTTAGCGATAAACAAACTTTCAGCGCGTGCTTGATCATCAGGTGCCACTCCGCCACACCCGCCAGCGGCTC
>CAZUUL010000089.1:508-4722 GCA_964623155.1 uncultured Gammaproteobacteria bacterium | reverse complement strand
CTCTTCGGGCGATTGCCGTTTCCCAATCAGAACCGATGAACGAAGTCGTGGCGATGTTTGGTAAACCATTTGAACATTTGAAGATTTCGCTTGACTGTCTAGAAAATTTCTCGGTAAGCAGCGTCCTTAGAAATACGCCCAGAATGACCAACAACCTCTACGACATTTTGCTTCCTTTGGTAGATGAGGAAACCGCCCGGATCATGGCAGAGAAATTACATATTAAGACATCCGTCATTTTTCCGATCGTCTTTGCCAAAGATGTTTTAGGCGTTTTGGTTTTGGGAATGGATAAACACGTGGGCGATCTGTCCCGGGCCGAACGGGAAACCATAAAAGAGCTGATTGACGTAGTCGGCATTGCCATTGAGCGGGCTCAGATATATGCCGATCTTAAGGCTGCCAATGAGCAATTGGAACTCATGGATAAACTTAAAGATGAATTTGTGTCGGTGACTTCGCACGAGCTCAGAACTCCTATGACCGCTATTAAAAGCTACCTATGGTTGGTTTTAAATGGTAAAGCTGGTAGTTTAGAAGCAAAAGCAAAAGCATATTTGAACAAAGTTTACATTTCAACCGACCGCTTGATCAATTTGGTCAATGACATGCTCGACGTATCGCGCATTGAAAGCGGCCGGATACAATTGAATTTGCAGGCTGTCGATATGATAGAGCTTGCGAACTCGGTCAAAGATGAATTTTTGGCCAAAGCAGTTGAACGAAACATGGGTTTATCAGTTGAAGCTCCCGAGGTTTTAGCTAAAGCCTTTGCCGACCGGGAAAAAATCCAGCAGGTTTTAGAAAATCTGGTCGGCAATGCCTTTAAATTTACCGCCAATGGCGGTATTATTGGTATTCACCTTACAAACGGCGAGGGATTTATTCAGGTGGTTGTTTCCGACACGGGCAAAGGTATCCCGGCCGAGGATGTTGCAAAACTGTTTACCAAATTTGGCCGATTGGGGAATTCACTGGTGTCGCTGGCTGAAAGCGGGGGCACAGGACTGGGACTATATATTTGTAAACAATTTATCGAACTTCATAAGGGAAAAATTTGGGTGGAATCAGAAGTGGACAAGGGTAGCCGATTTATATTTACTTTGCCAACAGCAAGATCATAGAAAGGAGGTAGGATATGGATAAAAAACGTGTTTTAGTAGTTGAAGATGACCAGTTCCTGCGCGACTTATATGTCGAGCTGTTAACGGCAGAAGGTTTGAGTGTTGAATCCGCTCAAGATGGGGAAGAGGCATTGCTGAAACTGGAAGAAGGTGGTTATGATCTAGTCCTTTTAGATATTATGCTACCTAAAAAAGACGGTGTCGCAATTCTTAGCCAGCTTAAATCCAAACCGCCAAAAATGGCCAACCGGAAAATTATTTTTCTTACTAATATGGCCCAGGAATCAGTACTAAAGCGAGGCCAGGAACTTGGGGTAGAAGGATATCTGGTTAAATCCTCTCTTACTCCTGAGCAATTTATAAATGCCGTTAAAAAATATCTGGGACTATAAATGGATTTGTTGCATGTAAGTTTAAACTAGAGTATAACCAAATTGTGGATAATAATCGGGCATATCTTTACCACAAATTGCGCTCCCCTTTAGCTGTTATTAAATCGGCCCTGTCACTGATTGGGGAAGGCCGTACCGGGCAAATTAGTGAGCAAACTAAAAAATTCATTGACCAGGCTTATCAAAAAACCGAGGAGCTGATATTGTTTATCGATCAGATGGAGCAGGAAGAAAGTTTACAAAAAGGCGGACACAGCAGCTAAACTTATGGCAACAATTCTTATCATCGAAGACGATGAAGTCTTGGCCCGGATGTATGCTACGCGCCTGGAAAGCGAAGGCCACGCTGTAGTTACAACTCGAGATGGTTTACAAGGGATTGCCAAAGCAAAAGAAATCAGACCCGATGTTGTTCTTCTTGATCTTATGCTTCCGGGGATCACCGGTCAGCAAGTTCTTGCGGAACTTCGAAAGCCCGACGGTCTTACTGCAACTCCGATTATCGTCTTGTCAAATTTAGCAAATCCCAGTGAAGAAACCGAGGCGATTGCTAAAGGCGCTACCCGTTATTTGGTCAAAACCAGGGTAACCCCGAGTCAGGTTTTGGAGACGATTGTTAATCTCTTAGTTCCTGCCCATTCATGAAACTAACTACTGCCCAGATAAAAGACCTTCTTCTGACTTCAAAATATGTAGAACCAGCGAAGTTGGAAGAGGCGGCCAAAGGAGCTGAAGAATCCAACCGATCCTTGGTTGATAGTCTTTTGTTTAAAGGCTTGGTAACAGAAGATCTTGTCGCTGAAGTTCTGGCCAATTTTTACAAAGTTCCTCTCGCTAATCTAAAAGATATTACGATTCCTCGTGAGATCGTCAGTTTGCTGCCGGAGGATATTGCCCGGCGATATCAAATGCTTCCTTTCGAGCTCCACGGCCGCCTGCTGAAACTGGCCATGACTGACCCCAGTGATCTTGAAGCAAAACAAGTAGCCATAGGTGCAACCAAAAAAGACATCGTACCTTGCTTTATTCTTCCCCAGGTTTTGGAGCGATATCTGTCTTTGTATATATATAACGCGGAAAATGAGTTTAGAGCTATTGTCGAACAACTCAACAAAGGAGGCGTCTCCGAGAAGGAGACTTCTGTCCAGGATGATCAGGTCATTAGACTGTTGGATACAGTTCTTGCCTACGGAGTTTCAATGGCGGCTTCTGATGTTCACATTGAGCTGGCAGAAAATGAATCGCTCGTCCGTTTTCGTATCGACGGAATTTTAAACGATATTGCCCGCTTTCCCCAAAGAGTCCACAGCGCCATCGTCGCCCGGATCAAAATTCTGGCCGATCTCAAACTCGACGAACACCGGTTACCTCAGGACGGCCGTTTCAAATTTGATTTCAGCGGTAGCACGGTTGCGCTTCGGGTTTCTATAATTCCTGCTTTTTATGGCGAACATGTAGTTATGCGGATTTTGTCCGAATCATCGCGGCCTTTAAATTTTTCCGAACTGGGACTTAGCGGTTCTAATCTCCAGACTCTGGAGCGCAATATTGACAAACCCCACGGGATGATTTTAGTCACTGGCCCGACCGGATCGGGCAAAACCACCACGCTTTACAGTGTTATTAACTATGTCAATAAAAGTACGCTAAAAATATGTACGCTTGAAGATCCGATCGAATACAGCATTCCCCGGGTGACGCAGTCGCAGATCAGCCAAACAGTTGGTTTAACCTTTGCTTCTGGTCTGCGAGCACTGCTTAGGCATGACCCGAATATTATCATGGTGGGTGAAATACGAGATGAAGAGACAGTAGAGATGGCCATTCACAGCTCTCTGACAGGTCACTTGGTACTGTCAACACTGCATACTAACGATGCCGTAGGGGCGATCCCCCGCCTCCTTGACATGGGGGCCGAGCCGTTCCTTTTGGCTTCAACTATGAGTGCCGTCATCGCCCAGCGGCTCGTCCGGCGCATCTGTGCTTCTTGTATTGTTAGGACAACTCTTCCCGAAGATACTCAGGAATATCTCAAAACCCAATTTGCTATTGCCACGGATAAAGCTCAATTTTACCACGGAAAAGGCTGCCCGGCCTGCCACGGCAACGGCTATAAAGGCAGGATAGGCATCTTTGAAGTCATAGAAATAACTCCTGATTTACAAAAACTCATTCTGGCTAAATCAGCGGCGCACGAACTCGGGGCTACAGCCGGGAAAGCCGGTTTTAAAACTATGTTTGCTGACGGCGTGGAAAAAGCAAGCGCCGGCTTAACCACGATTGAAGAAGTCTTGCGGGCGATAAAGGAGTAATAAAATATGAATATCAACGTAAAAGATATTCTTCTTGAGTCAGGCTTGGTTACTTATGAACAGTTCTCAAGTGCTGAAAAGACGGCAAAACATTTTAATTGTCCTGTTAGCGAAGTCTTGGTCGGCAGGCGTATTATTGACGAACAAACTCTGGGAGAACTTCTCGCCCGGTCAATTGGCGTACCGTTCGTTGATCTAAAAAAATGCGATATTCCAACGGAACTTATTGAATTGATTCCTCAGGAAATGGCCTTGGCACGCCGGGTGGTTCCTTTTGAACGCTCCGGCGACAGCCTCCGGGTGGCTATGGAGGACCCCCGCAACTTGGAAACTATTGAGTTTATCCGCAAAAAAACCGGCTTTACAGTGATACCTTATTTTGCTCC
>CAZUUL010000089.1:0-498 GCA_964623155.1 uncultured Gammaproteobacteria bacterium | reverse complement strand
TACCGGAATAAAATTTGCTCTGCGCTTCTATAAAAAGGCTATCAAGGAAGAATTTGAACGCTTGGCAAGCGAAGGCATAAACGCGCCGGCTTTAGCTGAAGCGGCCGTTGAAAAGATTGCTCAGGACGTATCGATTGTTCGTTTGGTCGACACTATCATTGACTATGCCGTAAGCGAGGATGCATCGGACATTCACATTGAGCCGTTAAACGAAGGCCTGCTTATTCGTTATCGCATCGACGGCATGTTACATGATGTCGTCACTCTGCCAAAAAGTTTGCACCCGGCTATGATAGCGCGCATAAAAATTTTGTCGGAATTAAAAATTGATGAAATGAGATTACCTCAAGATGGCCGATTTCGCTTCAAATTAAAATCGCAGGAGGCAGTCAGCTTGCGCGTTTCCATTTTGCCAACTGTTGAAGGAGAAAAAATTGTCCTAAGAATTCTTGAAGCCGGCATGCAGCGTTTCAATCTGGAGGATCTTGGTTTAGATAG
>CAZUUL010000088.1:586-4730 GCA_964623155.1 uncultured Gammaproteobacteria bacterium | reverse complement strand
ATTGAGAATTTTTCCCCGCAGCGGCAAAATCGCCTGAAATTTCCGGTCTCTTCCCTGTTTTGCACTTCCCCCGGCGCTATCGCCTTCGCCAATGTAGAGTTCAGAAGCGGCCGGATCGCGCTCCTGACAATCAGCCAGTTTTCCAGGAAGAGCTGCGCCCTCAAGCGCACCTTTTCTGATGATCGCGTCTTTGGCGGCTTTGGCAGCCAGGCGGGCACGGCTTGCTAAAAGCACCTTTTCTATAATTCTGCGGGCATCAGCCGGATTTTCCTCAAAATAAACGTCGAGTCCTTCTTTAACAGCATTTTGAACAATCGGTTGAATCTCGGCATTACCGAGTTTAGCTTTAGTTTGGCCTTCAAATTGGAGATTTTGCGATGGCATTTTGATGTAGACTACCGCCGTAAGGCCTTCTTTGGTGTCTTCACCGATGAGCCCTTCTTCCCCGTTTTTGAAGACGCCAATTTGTTTGGCATAATCGTTGATTGAACGAGTCAGCGCCATGCGAAAACCAGTAAGGTGGGTCCCGCCTTCAAGCGTATTGATGACGTTGACAAAAGACTCGACGGTTTCGTTAAACCCGTCAGAGTACTGAATAGCAACTTCAACCTCGACCTCGGCTTCCCGTTTTCGAATGTATATGGGATTATGGAGAGCGACTTTATCCTGGTTGAGATAACTGACAAGAGAACTGATTCCGCCTTCAAAATAATAATTTGTTTCTTCCATGGGTTGGCGGAGATCAACCAGGTGAAAAAAAAGTTTTTGCACAAGATAGGCCCGGTCGCGGACGCTTTTTTTAAGCGTTTTAAATTCTGTGTGGATAGTGTCGGTAAAAATTTGCCGGTCTGGTAAAAACCAGGTAATCGTACCGTTTTCCGGAAGATTGTGGATAAGTTTAGGAATATCCTGTCCCCTAACCGAAGTAACATCGGCAATAGGTTTTCCCCGTTGATACTCTTGAAAATAAATCTTGCTGCCGCGTTTTATCCAAACTTTTGTCCAGAGTGAAAGAGCGTTTACGACTGAGGCTCCCACGCCATGTAAACCGCCGGAAACTTTATATGCCCGGCTGTCAAACTTACCACCGGCGTGCAGCTTGGTCATAACTATTTCAAGGGCCGGCTTGTTGTATTTGGGAACAGTGTCAACAGGGATGCCGCGGCCGTCATCGACAACCACAATCGATTCATCCGGCTGGATGGTAACCCAGACGTTCTTACAAAAACCGGCCAAAGCTTCATCAACCGAATTATCGATAATTTCCGTAGCCAAATGATGAACGCCGCGCAAATCGGTTGAGCCAATATACATTGCTGGGCGTTTTCGGACAGGTTCAAGGCCTTCTAAAACTACAATATGTTCACCGCTGTAACTTGATTTTGAGGTAGGCATAGAATAAGTTGCTCTAGCTTGATTATAGCAATTTTCCCGGGAGAATCAATCTTCAATTTATACTCACCGCAAATGAATTTGTGCTGATCGCTTGGGTTCTATCAGGGTCAGACCTTGAATTACTTGAAGGTCTGACCCTTCTAAGACCCTTCTAAATTCGGCTGCTGTATCTGCCTTGGGATACGAGTTCCTCACGCTTCATGATTTTCGCTCGAACGTGAACAATTGTGTCTCAAAAGAGACTTCTCAAACAGGCTCTTACCAATCAAGAAAGAAGTGTTCAACTGTTAAACGCAGGTTGACATTGAATGTCAACATCTGTTCAAGTTTCATTAGTTGGCGGAGGCGGCGGATATGTTCGCCTTTATTATTGAAGTTTAAAATTAGATCTTTCCGCGCGCAGAAAAGGACATCTTGAACCCATTGCCGGGTTTTCTCGCGGTCGGCAGCCACTATTTGGGCCAGTTCCAACTTTTCTCCGGGGCTAGCTGTATTTAAATCAGCCAAGGTGACAGATATTGCTTTTTCCCGTGTTTGGGATTTTGACCCCGGATTCAGAATTGAAAAGATAGAACAGCGGGAAACAATCGTCGCTAAAAGTGCCTCGGTTGATCCGGCGCAAACAATAATCAGCGCGGAATCAGGCGGTTCTTCCAAAACTTTCAACATAGCATTTTGGGCTTCGGTCGTCATTTGCCCGCCGTTGGCAATGACAACCGCTTTGTTGTTACCATTTGCCGGTTTGGTGGTCAGCCAGCTCTTTATGCCGCGGACTTCTTCGATACCGATAGTTGGGTTTGCCTTGACCAACAAGCGGTCGAACGGATGAACACCCAGAGAGTTCAAATGACGGTTGACATATTCCCGTCTGGCATTTTCTTCGCCGACAACAATTAGACTCATCATGGCTGTTGACAATTATACCCGACACAGGGAATAATAAACATATGCCAACTGCCCAAAATGTGGCGGATATTCTCGTCGCCAAGGGCCTTCTGGATGCCAAGCGTAGCAACAACATTAAGCTAGAAGCTCTTGCCAGCAACCGAAGCGTCGAAGACTTAATAAAAGAAAAAGCTTTAGTTTCCGAAGTTGCTCTGCAGGAGGCAAAAGCCCAGGTTCTCGGCGTCCCCTTTGTTTCACTTGCCAGCCGCGGCATTGCTCCGGAAGTGCTATCGCTGATTCCTGAATCAGTCGCCCGGCGCTACCACGTAATTCCCTTCGATTACAACCGCAAAATGGAAGAAATTTCTGTGGCCATGGCCGATCCCTTAAATGTGGAAATTACTGAGTTTTTGGAACGCAAAAGCGGAAAACGGATCAAACCGTATTTGGCCACTGGTTCTGAAATTTTGTCATCGATAGAGGAACAATATGCTCAGAATCTGACTGCCGAAGTATCGGCGGCGATCAAAGAAACCGCCGTCCCAGAAGTAAAAACTATCGAGGCGGCAAAATTGGGCGAAATCATTCGCGAAGCTCCTATTGCCAAAATTGTAAGTACAATGCTTGAGTTTGCGGTCCGCGCCCGGGCTTCTGACATTCATATCGAACCGCAGATTGACAAAACCCGCATCAGATACCGCATTGACGGCATTTTGCATGAAAAACTGGTTTTGCCAAAGTCAGTGCACGATGCCCTCATTTCCCGCATAAAAATTCTTTCTGATATGAAGATTGATGAAAAGCGTATCCCCCAGGACGGCCGTTTTAATTTTAAACTCGGGGAAGAAGAGGTTGACCTCCGGATTTCCACCCTGCCTACAGTACACGGGGAAAAAATCGTCATCCGCCTGCTTAAGAAAACCGGCGGCTTACCTACTATAAATGAACTGGGACTTCGGGGGGCGGCCCAAAAAAATCTGGAAAGCAACATTCTGCGGCCGCATGGAATAATTTTAGTTACCGGGCCTACAGGCAGCGGTAAAACGACCACTTTGTATGCAATTTTGTCGCGCCTCAACACTGACCGGGTAAATATCGTCACCCTGGAAGATCCGGTTGAATATGAATTGCCGGGCGTGAATCAGGTGCAGATTAACCCAGCGGCGGGACTGACATTTGCCACGGGGTTACGTTCTTTTCTCCGCCAGGATCCGAATATTATCTTGGTAGGTGAGATTCGCGATGCCGAAACTGCCGGACTGGCTATTCAGGCTGCACTCACGGGCCACTTGGTATTTTCTACTCTTCATACCAACAATGCGGTCACAGCCATTCCCAGGCTTTTGGACATGGGGGCAGAGCCATTTCTGGTTACCTCATCCTTAAACTGTCTGCTTGCACAGCGGATTGTCCGCAAAGTCTGTTCTTCGTGTAAAGAGATGCTAACGCCCTCGCCCGAGATAATCAACGATATAAAAAATAACCTGGGAAAGCTGGCAACTAGCGAGCAAATAATCCTTTATAGGGGTAAAGGCTGCCGCCAGTGCAGCAACACTGGTTATTTTGGCCGGATCGGGATTTTTGAAGTCCTGCCGGTTTCGGAACGGATTGCTAGAATGATTGTCGAACACGCTTCGAGTAATGATCTGGAAAAACAAGCTGTCAGTGAGGGCATGATTACATTAAAGCAAGATGGTTATTTAAAGGTTGTTGAAGGAATAACAACCATCGAGGAGGTTCTAAGAGTCGCACAGGACTAAGATAAAATTAAAGATTAAAAATAGGAATTTATTTTTGATATTTGATTTTTAATTTTTACTCTTTCTTTTATGGTTATTCAAGAATTACTCGATCATACAATTGC
>CAZUUL010000088.1:0-576 GCA_964623155.1 uncultured Gammaproteobacteria bacterium | reverse complement strand
TTTTTTTTTTTATTTTTCTGCTATCATTTAGATCTTCACCTTATCGTTGGTAAACCGCCGACTGTCCGAATCAACGGCGAACTCTTTAGCGTTCCCAATACGCAAGTATTGTCTTCCCAGGATAGCGGTGATTTGGTTTCCAGCCTGCTTTCAAGCGAGCAAAAAACTCTTTTTAGCAGCAACCGTGAGTATGATTTTTCCCACAGCCACCAGGGAGGGCGGTTTCGGGTAAACGTTTATTATGAACGCGGCGGCGTGGCTGCTGCATTCAGGCATATTCCGTCCCGCATTAGGACGATTGAAGAATTAAATCTTCCAGCAACGCTGCATCAATTTGCCAAGATGCGTCAAGGATTTGTGCTGGTGACTGGCCCAACTGGCCATGGTAAAACAACTACTCTGGCCGCTCTGATTAATGAAATAAATGAAAGCCAGGGGCGACATATAGTGACAATTGAAGATCCCATCGAGTACATTTATCCGCCGGGATTATCACTGATTTCCCAGCGTGAATTGCATGTTGACACGCACTCATGGGACATGGCGCTTCGGTCTGTGCTGCGAGAGGACCCAGAC
>CAZUUL010000087.1:0-4750 GCA_964623155.1 uncultured Gammaproteobacteria bacterium | reverse complement strand
AGACTGCCTTAAATTGCGGCTTGGCCCTTGCCAAAGAAGGAATTTTGCAGCGCTATGGCGTGGCCGTACTTGGGACGCCGATTGAGGCGATAAAAAAAACCGAAGACCGAGCCCTATTTAAACACGAATTGGAAAAATTGACATTAAAAACTCCCGAAAGTTATGCCGTGAACAGCATTTCGCAAGGGAAAAAAGTTGCTTCGGAAATTGGTTTTCCCCTGATGCTGCGGGGAGGATTTACCCTTGGCGGTTTAGGCTCAACTGTAGTTTATCGAAAAGAAAATCTTGTTGAATCACTGAGTCTTGCATTATCGGGCAGTCAGCAAGTTCTGGTTGAAGAATATCTTTATGGCTGGAAAGAGATTGAATACGAAGTAATACGCGACCGGGTAGGCAACACAATTACTGTTTGCAATATGGAAAACATGGATCCGATGGGTATCCATACAGGCGAATCGATAGTCGTGGCTCCATCACAAACCTTGACAAACAGCGAGTATCAATTTATGCGTAACCAGGCTATTTCTGTCGCTAAAGCTTTGGCTATTGTTGGAGAATGCAATATTCAGTTTGCCATAAGTCCAGCAACTTCAGATTACCGCATCATTGAAGTCAATGCCCGGCTTTCCCGCTCCTCGGCGCTTGCTTCAAAAGCCACAGGCTACCCGCTCGCCTACGTAGCTACCAAGTTGGCTCTTGGATATCGGCTTGATGAAATCCCCAACAGTGTCACTAAAGTTACCAGCGCATTTTATGAACCGGCACTGGATTATATCGTAGTTAAAATTCCCCGCTGGGACCTGGAGAAATTCAAGCTGGCCAATATGACAATTGGAACCGAAATGAAAAGTGTCGGCGAAGTCATGAGCATTGGCCGCACCTTCGAAGAGGCCATACAAAAAGCCGCCCGCATGCTTGACCAGGGTCACGAAGGCATTATTGACGAAAAAATTAAGACTAAAAAAATCAGAGACGATCTGAAAAATCCTTCTCCCCCGAGATTGTTTTACATAACCCAGGCACTTCAAGAGGGTTTGACGATCAAAGACATAGCTGGTCTCACCGGTATTGATCCCTGGTTTATTGAGCGGTTGGCCAAAATAGTTAAGTTTTATCAGATATTTAAAAAAAGGTCTAAACTTACAGCCGCATCAATTTCCAAAGCAAAAAAACTTGGCTTTTCCGACAATCACATCAGCCAGCTGTTTGCTACTTCTCTGGACAGGATCCGCTTTTTAAGAAAAAAATACGCTATCGTCCCCCGGGTCAAATCCATCGATACTCTTGCCGGCGAATTTCCCGCACAAACCAATTATTTTTATTTTACCTATCACGGCAAAGAGAGCGATATGAGAAAGTGGGATGAAAAAAAAGCCGGCATAATAATTTTAGGTTCTGGTCCATATGGGATCGGCTCATCGGTAGAGTTTGACTGGTGTGCAATGAACACGGTTTTGGGATTAAAAAAACGGGGTTTTAAAAGCATCATGGTGAATTGCAACCCGGAAACTGTTTCCACTGACTATGATTATGCCGATACATTGTATTTTGAAGAAATTACCGGAGAACGCCTTCTCGATATTTGGGATATTGAAAAACCAAAAGCTGTCGTTTTGTCGGTGGGCGGGCAAATTCCCAATAACCTGGCTTCCTTCTGCCGCGATCATAAATTGCAGCTTCTTGGTACACAAGCCAATTCTATTCTGGCAGCCGAAGACCGGCACGATTTTTCCTGCCTGCTTGAAAATCTCGAAGTAAGTCAGCCACCATGGAAAGAATTGACTAATAAAAAGCAGGCTTTGATGTTTGCCCATTCAGTCGGCTACCCGATCTTAGTCCGTCCTTCTTTCGTTCTTTCGGGTACGGCGATGAGCGTTTTATACACTGATAAGGACGTGACATCGTACTTAAAAAACGGCAGCATCGCAAACTCAAAGAAATTTGTGGTAAGCAAATTTATTGAGGGGGCGCGAGAAATTGATGTTGATGCAGTAGCTCAGAACGGCCGGATCATAGTCCGGGCAATATCAGAACATGTGGAGCGGGCCGGGGTTCACTCCGGCGACTCAACCCTGGTTTTGCCACCATTCCGGCTCGGAAATGAAATAATAACCGAGGTTGATCAAATCAGCCAAAAGATCGCCCGCGCTCTTAAAATCAGCGGTCCATTCAATATTCAATTTCTCGAACGCATGGATCACATAATGGCAATTGAGTGCAATCTGCGTGCTTCCCGGAGTTTCCCCTTTGTTTCCAAAGTCTTGGGGATAAATTTTATGGATATTGCAGTTTCGGCAATGCTAGGCGAAAAAAAAATGCGATTTTCCCTGCCCGATCTTGCTCATGTCGGGGTAAAAGCTGCACAATTTTCATTTAACAGGATAAAAGGCGCAGATCCTGTGCTACGGGTTGAGATGACATCAACCGGTGAGGTGGCTGCTCTTGGGGGTAACATTTATGATGCTTACCTTAAATCGCTGATGGCAGTGGGCATGAAACCGCCCAAAAAAAATATTTTTCTCTCAATCGGAGACTGGGAAAATAAAGAAGCTTTTTTTCCATACGCAAAAATTCTTTTTGAAATGGGTTTTAAACTTTACGCAACCGAAAATACTCATAAATTTTTGGCCGAACGCGGGATCGAATCTTTTCGCGTAAACAAGATGTACGAGGGTAAGAAAAATACCGTAGTGGATTTTTTAAAACAGGGTAAAATTGATTTGGTTATTAATATTACAGAGCCGCCGGCCCGACAGGATTTGCAAGTCAATGCAGGCAAGGCAAAGGGAGTAAAAGAAGAAGAAAGGTTTAAAAAACGGTTAACAGATGGATATTTGATCCGCCGGACTTCTGTCGACTACCACGTTCCCCTGTTGACTAACCTGGAAAGTGCCATGCTGTTTGTCCGCTCACTTAAAGAATGTCAGTTTTCAGATCTTGAGGTTTTGCCGTGGAACGCGTATATATAGATGGATGGTTATTAAAATATGGAGTAAATGTTGAGGTAAAATGAAAATTTACGTTATTAGACACGGTATTACTCAACTTAATAAGAAAAAGATTGTCAATGGCGAAATAGATGAACCGCTTGCGCCTGAAGGATTAAACCAGGCTAAGACTTTAATGCCTATAATACCTGCTAGTGTTATCCATATTTATTCATCTCCACTTATTAGAGCAAGACAAACAGCAGAAATCCTAAGTTCAACAAAAAGACTATTCTCTTTACATGAAGAGCTTTCGGAAATACGTATGGGTAATCTTGCGGGAAAATCATGGGAAAGTATGGAAAACGGATTAGAATTGAAGAAAAAACACCGCACAGTTAAATTTGATTATCGCCCTTATGGTGGTGAGTCTGTCAAAGAGGTGAAGAAAAGATTGATTGAATTTCTTAAGAAAATTAATGGAAAACACAATGACAATGAGACGTTAACTGTCACACATGGAGGAATCATCCGTCTTCTTAATTTTCTTGAAACTGGTGAAGCTGTCTATGAGACTGAAAAGCATCTTTCTTTACTTACATTTGATCTTGATAAGATGCTAAAAAAGTTTTACAATATTACTTTTGTAATATTTGCTTTGCTATATCTTGTACCTCAATTGGATTAAGGGAATTAAAAATGGGAAGTCCAGGTAACTCATGTTTTACTCTTTCGCGAGTGGTCACTGCATTCCGACCCTTGGGATCGGTTAAAAAAATTGGCAGATCAGGAGCATATTGTTGAAGATAGGATACCGTACCTATCATCCCCATTACATCACCTGCCACAATCACAAATGCTTTTACATTCTTCATCAGGGCAGAATCTTGCATAAATGTTGGGATATTTGCTTCAATTGGATCCCCTCCTGCTTCTGCGATTACAATATCGGGATTTCCAGCATTAATGTGATTGAAAAGTGTATATATTCCTTTTGTAAACCTTTCTGGGCTAGTATAAGTAGTAGTAAGACCGACATCTGGAAAATCAAGCCATGGCCTTGCTCCGGCATCACGAAGACTTAATATATCTCTCATTCTTCCAGTACCGGCAAATTTTGTGCCCGCAACTTGTAAACCTTCTTCTCGTAATGCTCTAATAAGCCTTGCTGAAGTTGTGGTTTTACCAACCTCAGCACTAGTACCACAAACCATAATGATAGGTGCTGATGGATTGAGTGATTCGTGATGACCTCCGCATAACTCAATAAGATCAAGCGGTTTACCGTCTTTAGCAACTAATCCAAGAGATTTTAGTTTTAAAGGTTCTTGTCCAGGTTTTCCCGGAATTCCGGACTTAATACCTACAATCGCACCTGCGGCTAATAGATCAAGTACAGTTTCTTCACGAATATCAACTCCTTCTGCAGGTATATCCCCTGATTCTGACGTTCCGGAATGACGGTTTGCCAATACAGCGACAAATCTATCACCTTTATATATGTGTTCATCTCTTCCATGCTGATTCTCTATGTCAGTCCTAAAACCAGAATTTGTCAGTGCTTCAACTACCACGAGATTCCCTTCTTTTCCTCTACCATTGATCAACTGCATTTCTTCCCATGGTACATCTGGTCGTCGGACATTCGAGGAAACGCATTTAATTGCTATCCCTTCTATTTCAATACCTCTACCAAGTATTCTATCGTCAATATATGGTATTCTTTCCCTTGACAATGTTTGAGTCATAAATCAGTCTAAATCAACCTAATCTCTAATCCCGCAACTTTTCTTGACTAGAATGTAAAAAAGAGGCATAGTATC
>CAZUUL010000086.1:0-4809 GCA_964623155.1 uncultured Gammaproteobacteria bacterium | reverse complement strand
GCGCCCCTGCCTGATAAACTCCCTGCAAGCGCTTAGCCATAACTCCCTCAAGGCCCCGAGAAACAGCATCGTCAAAAAGCTGTTCAAGCTGTTTTGGATCATCGACAATATGAATTTCTGAGATGATAATAGTTTTGTTAGACATAATGAGTTAATGTCAAATTTCAATCCCTCATTTATTTTATGATTGCTTCCAGCCTCCTTCTTCTTTCAAGATATGGTTTCTCAAGTAAACTTTCCCCATCAACATAGAGCAAGTCAAAACATATAAGCTTTAGCGGAATTTCCAGTGCTTTTTCTTTAATGTTGTGCTTACGCTTCCTTTGCACCGTCTCCTGAAATGGCAAATACTCTCCAGTTTGCGGATTGAAGGCAACCGCCTCCCCCTCAAAAATCGCCTCTTCTGCCTTTATTTGCTTACGAATCCCATCAACGACATCCGGATACATAAACGTCGCATCTTCCAAGTTCCGGGTAAACAGTTTAATTAACACGTTTTGAGGTATTTTTGAATTTTGATTTGTATTTTTGCTTTTTGCTATTTGATTTTTAATTTTCTTATAGTGCACTTGCAACCTAAATCCGTCGATTTTTGGTTCCACTGCGCATTTACCAATCTTGTCAATGATTTCCTTGGCACTTGACAGCCGCTCGGCTCGCGCCATAAGAATTGGCACTCCGGGTTTGGGCTTTGTCTGTTGAAGACCTTTGATGCCGTGTTTTTTTATTGTTTCGGCAATAAAGCCCAGGTCTGGCCGGACATTATAAGCTCGTTCGATCTCTACTCTGTGCTCTTTAGATCCTGATATCATCCACGACAGCCCGTCCAGAACCGTCATATCCGAAAAGCCCAAACGGAGTTTACCCAGAGGAATACGCACTATATAGCGGACAGAAAGCGCATCGGATTTGTTCAGAAGCTCTGCCAGTAAGCGTATTTTTTCCTCCTGGCTGCCCGCTCCCCCGGCCGCCGCAATTTTATAAAGCTTCTCATAAACTTCTCCCATCAATATATCCTTAACTTTTAACTCTTGTCCTGAGCGCTGTTGAAGGATTGAACTTTTAACTTTGAACTTTTCACATGCTGTCCCCAAATCCCCGGCTTTGCTAAACTCTTTCTTAACTTCTTCAGTTGTCACAGCAAAAGCTTGTGAAATCGCCCGCATTATCATCTTATCCGCGATACCAAATTCAACTGCCTCATACAGAGGCACTACTCGCCCTTGAATCAGATAGACCAGTTTCCCGATCTCATCTTGATGGGCTTTATGAAACACATCAGCCAGAATTTCAACCATACTGTTTCGGGAAGTAGTGGCTTCGAGTTTTTGCAGATAAATTGCAAGTTCAGAAAAAAACATGGTTGCAAAAAGCGGTGAGTATAATATTTATGCTTTAACTAACACATAACGTGCTGCCTTAGTCTTGCCCTCTTTTTTCACTAAGCCTTTGTCAATTAGTGCTTTTAAATCCCGAAGAACAGTGTCTTCAGAAACCATAGGGAAGAGTTCAGGAAAGGCTCTATTTTGTAAAAAGCCGGCGTTTTGCAGATACTCAACCAGTTTGATTTGCCGCTCTGACAAAAAGACCTGCATCCCGCCCATTTTTTCTTTCAAATGTACATCAACCGAGAGTTTTTGGACTTTTTCCTTTACCCGGGAAAGCTCAATTGCAAGGCCCAAAGTAAAATATTCAAGCCACGAAGTTAAATCGCCCGTCTTTTTCTCAACCGATTGCAGGGCTTGGTAATAATGGCTCGCGTCCCGATCATAGTATTCTTCAAGCGAAAAAAATTTGCGGATATCATAACCTTCGACAAACAGGATTAGCAGAGCTACTGCCCTTGCCACTCTACCGTTTCCATCCAAAAAAGGGTGAATGCGGACGAGCTCGTACTGGCTGACTCCGGCTTTAATGATAGGGTGAAATTGATCCGGCGTGGTACTTTTAACCCAGGACAAAAATTCTTCCATGAGGTAGGGAACTTCGATAGCCGGAGGAGGCCGGAAGGTAATTTCTCCAGTTTCGCTGTTTTTAACGACTACCTGAGTTTGCCGGTAGAGACCGGATTGGTGGGGGGGAAGAATTTTGCTAGTTGTCAATTTATGCAGGTGTTTGACTACCTGCTCCGGAATCCCTTTCATATCATCTATCTTCTTGCCGGCTGCTGGTTCAGCTTTGCCCAAAAGCAAATCTTTCTGAAATTCCTGGTATTCGTCCATAAAACGCATGACATTGCGGTAGTTGATGATTTCCTGGATGTCGCGTTCCCGGCCGGCGATACCAATTGAATTGGCAACTTGCGAGGGAGTAAGCGCGCTTGCTGGTGTAACCGAGTTTGAGGCCGAAACGATTTTAGCCGCTTCGGAAAAGTTCAATTCATTGCCTTCAATGTGGGTCCCGTGATAGACCGTGCGGATGATCGCCTCTTCCCGAAACTTCGCTTCCCAAGCAGGGACGAGCGCAGCGTTGATGATAACTTCCCGGGCTGCCTCTATTTGGCCGATGTGGCGCAATATTGCTTGGGAAATGGTAAAACTGGGAGAATACATTTTCCTCTTTATGATATCATAATTAGCGCATGGAAAAACAGAAAAAGAGCAAGCAAAAAAAGGGTCTTCATGTTGTGATAGTAAAACAGATGTTGATACTAGCAACCAGTGGCTTTGGTTTGGTTGCGGCACTTGCTTGGAACAATGTGATCCAGGAGTTAGTGGCTAACTATGTCAAGAGGTATCTTGCCTTTGGTAGTGGACTGATCTCGCTTCTTATTTATGCAGTTTTAATCACCATAATTGCCGTTTTGATCACTTATCAGCTTTCAGCCCTGTTGCAAAGGTTAGAGGGACAACGGTAAATTATGGCGTGGTAGTGGGAACAAGAGTTGCTGAAGGGGTGGGGCTAGATTGGGATGGTGTCGGAGTAATAGATGGACTGGTTGAGCTAGTTGGTTTGGCTGTAGTTGTAGGTGCTTTGCTGGGAGAAGCTTTTTTGGGAGTTGGTTTTCGGGTTGGGCTTGGCTCAAGTTCTTTGCTTGGTTTGGGTGCGGGCGAAGACACAACGCTTGGAGTAGGTGAAGGAACTGAAGTTTTACTTACACCAAGGCGAGTCAGAGGAGGAAACCACAGGGGCGAGGTAAGAGGAAAAACCAACAAAAAAAGCAAAAGCACTAGAGTGGCTTTTGGCGGAATGCCGATTGACTGGAACCATGACAATAATTTCTTCATATTTACAAAAGTATTTTTTTCATCACTTTCGGAATCTCTTCTACCAAATCAGAAGCATTAAAATAATACCCTACCCTGTCAAATAATGCCTCCCCTACCCTTTTATTGATAAAACTGCCACTAAGAGCAGAAAGGAACGCATCATTCTTACAGTAAAGCCCAGCCACAAGCCCAGCCAGCACATCCCCCGTCCCTCCTTTGGTCATCCCCGCATTCCCACCTTGAACAATTTTGCATCCACCAACTGGCGGACAAATAACGTCAACCAATCCTTTCGTTAGGATAACACACTGGTACTCCTTCGCTTGCTTATCAACAAAACTCACCCACTTCTCCAGATAGTCACTATGATAATATATATTATTAAAGTGAAAGTGAAATGGATTACCGAAAAGTCTGGTAAATTCACGTTTATGTGGAGTAAGAATTGCATTCTTTGGAATCCATTCCTTTTCCATCATCTGAAGCGACCCACCATCAATCACCCATTTCTTTTTGGGATATTGTTGAAGTAGTTTTTGGGTGAGTGTACGTGTATCATCATCTCCTGCTTGCAACCCTTCTTTGCGCGGCAATCCCGGCCCAATCAGTACACAATCTGCCTCTTTTATATAATCATCAATCTGATCCCGTCGAATGACAATACCATCCTGAAATTCTTTTTTTGCCGCCAAAACAATTTCATTATTGTCTGGTATCGATGAATAGTAAACCATATCGACAATCTTTGAGGCAACTCGCAAAGCCCAGAGACTGGCAGCATGGAAAAGCTTTGATCCGCCGATAAGCAAAAGTTTTCCATTTTGACCTTTGTGGGACGAAGGAGGGGGAAGATAGAGTTTACCTCTAATATCAACAAGAGTGACCTGTTCCATGGTACAATTCTACCATAATGCAAATCGACATCATCACCTTATTTCCCACCATGTTTAAAGGTCTCTTTAGTGAGTCCATCATCAAACGGGCTCAAGAAAATGGTTTGGTGAAAATCAACATTCACAACTTAAGAGATTGGGCTATTGATGACTATGGCGCCGTCGACGACCGACCGTATGGGGGAGGAGTGGGAATGGTGCTGCGGCCAGAACCGATTGTTGCAGCCTTAAAACACCTGGGAGGTAGCAGGCGAAAGGACTCCTCCGAGGTGTCCATTCGGCCACCTCGGAGGAGGGACTACCGTATCATCCTCCTCTCCGCTTCCGGCAAACTCTTTAACCAACAAACCGCCTCCCGCTTATCCCGTTTATCCCATCTCATCCTCATCTGCTGCCACTATGAAGGAGTGGACCAACGGATTGCTGACTATTATTGCGATGAAGAACTGTCTATCGGCGATTACGTCCTCACCGGCGGAGAGATTCCGGCGATGGTGATTGTTGACTCGGTAGTAAGACTAATTCCCGGTGTGCTAACCAAAGAAGAGGCCACAAAAAATGAATCTTTTTCCATCCAATCTCCAACTTCTCACTTCAAGGTCAAACTTCCAACTTCCAACTTCCAACTTCCAATCCTAGAACACCCCCATTATACCCGCCCCGAAACTTTCCAAGGGCACAAAGTTCCAGAAATCTTAAGAAGCGGC
>CAZUUL010000085.1:0-4902 GCA_964623155.1 uncultured Gammaproteobacteria bacterium | reverse complement strand
GGAAATGGGAAATGGGATGTTGAGGTGGGAAGTGAGAATTTTCGATCGAAGAAATCAAAAAATCAAAGCGTCTCACTTCAAAATCCAGCTTCTCACTTCTCAC
The DNA here is from genome assembly GCA_964623155.1 of uncultured Gammaproteobacteria bacterium. Classification (GTDB taxonomy): domain Bacteria; phylum Patescibacteriota; class Microgenomatia; order CAZUUL01; family CAZUUL01; genus CAZUUL01. The sequence continues at coordinate 4,799 of CAZUUL010000085.1, read as the reverse complement.
ATCACACTTCAAACTCAATTGCCTGTACTATCGAATTTTTTCCTGAAGAAGGAAAATATCACTACACAGGTCATCGAGTTTGCGGCGTCAAATACACGCCCGCCGAGACTAGGCGCATGGGTACAACCTGCCCAGTCTGCGGCCGAAAACTTACAGTCGGTGTCATGCATCGAGTCGATGAATTAGCGGGAAGAAGCGAAGAAGAAGTGGGAGTTTACCGAGAGGGCCTGTGGGTGAGAAGTAGACTTTTTCCCAAGCGTCCTCCTTACGCCATGATGGTGCCGCTGCAGGAGATTTTGGCAGAAGTGTTTGAGGTGGCGGTAGGGACACAAAAAGTTCAGGCAGAATACACGAAGTTAAGCGAGGCTTTTGGCGGGGAGTTTAGCGTTCTTCTAAAAACTCCAAAGGAGGAGATAGAAAAACTTGCAGGTGAAAGAATTGCCGAGGCGGTTCACAAAGTGCGCATCGGTGATATCAAGGTTGATCCGGGCTATGATGGTGTTTTTGGAAAAGTAAAAATCTGGAAAGATGAAATACAGAAAAAGACTGAAGACGAAAAAAAACAGTTGAGCCTGTTTTAGATAGACACAAAAAAAATTGCCCGATCAAGGTTGGGGAAAGCGAGAATTAAGGCAGAATTTATAAGAAAGATAGCAGGAGTAGAGTAGATGTATACATGGGAGTTTACCGCAGAGTAATCTTTGACCTGGAAGAAGAAATGAAAGAACTTTTACGACAAGTAAGTATAGTTCAGCGATTTGCCCGTAAAGACCACGGATTTGCCATAATTGAAGCTAATAGAGGATGCAGCAGAGTTAACCTCGTTATCAGATCAAGACTGGCGCAAGGCAAAAGAAGTGGGAGTGGCTAATTGTGGTAACTGCCTTTTGCTGGCGTGGCACTTCTTATTAAGACAGGGAATGCTGATATTGCAGCGAAATGGGGTCAGTTTGCCGTGAGAATGAGTCAACGATTAGAAAGCAGAGTAGATTGGAATCTAAATTTGAAGTGAATCCAAACTTTTGACAATCCTCTTTTAGTTGAGTTTGTTTTAGATTATTCTGGCTGGATTTATAACACAGTATATGGGATATTTATCCAAAATCGTTTCTCCTCCAGAATTTAAATCGGAAAAAATGGAAAATGTTGATTTCAGGCATGCGGCCGCATGTCTAATTTCAACAATTTAAGTTTACATAAACTCGAGCTTTCTTAAACTCCAGTTTGCATAGTACACAGCTTGCATAGCATTGTATAATTCGGGCTATAAGTTAATATGACAACAGTAAATCTTTTGTTTCAGTTTGAACCAGGAGAAGAACCAGTTTTACCTGTACTAAGTTTTAACGAGGCAACAAGATTGTTGATAAAGAGAGTGCGGCCGCATCTCAATCTAATGATTCTTGAGGTAGTTATAGATTTCCTCAATTAAGATGACGCATACTTTGTCAGGAAGTTTGTATTGAACTTTGTGTGTGCGATAAATTGACGGAAATTGTACTGCTTATCTTCGTAAGAATCTTCTGAATTATGTACTGTTTTCTGCTTTGCCAGTTTCCATATATGTTCTTGGGGATTGAGATAAGGTGAATATGATGGAAAATAGAGAAGGTGAAGCGTTGCTTTTTTGTGTGTATCTTTGAGATGCTTTTTCACTTCGCCTCTATGCCAGGGAGCCCCATCCCAGAGGAGAATAATATATTTGCCTTCATAATGCTTTGTAGACTGGATTCCCTGTATGCCAGACGGCATTCTTTCTGTACTAATTGTTTGAGAAGAGGAATATTCCAAAAGCGACCGGTAAATCCAAGTGTTTCTGGGCTGTTGTTTTTAATGAGGTCTTTGATGTAATGCTTTTGCTGATAAGGTGTGAAGTGAAGTACAAGGAGCATCTAATATTAGTGCGTAAATCCTGATAATGTTATAATGCGTTACAAGATTTACTGCTTGTTGAGTATTTCAATCAATAGCAGCTTACATGTCCAATCCAACCATCTCATTCCAATTTAACCCAGATGAAGTTACCATCGGTAAGATGGAGAGACAAGGTCAATTTTTAGTCTATCGGGTTACTGGAAAATCGGATGATAGGTTTTATGCAAGAGTTTGGCATGAGGGAGACGAATCCAAAGGACACATTCTTGAGGTCTCTGGTGAATATTATAAAAGTTCAGATGATAAACATCCACAGAATGGTTCTGTGGATGTTTCACATGGACAAGAAAGAGTAATCCAATTTGAAGGCGAACAAAAGATTATTATTAGTCATGGAATAGAACGTCGTTAGGCCTCTTTTCTTAACCATCATTCTCTTTCAACCTCAAGGTACTCATGTAGCAAAATATTTCTTTGTCCGGCCATGGCAGTGAGTTTTGCTACTAAACTGTTAGGGATAATATTATGTTTAGCTAAAATTGCAAAAGTTTCTTCCCTGTCTTTTTTAGGAAGTTCTAATCCAAGTTTGGCAATTAAATGATCAGCAATATCAAGACAGGCTTGAATAGCGATTTCCAGATCCCGTTCGCTTGAGGAGGATATTCGGTGATCAGAAAGAAAGGTAATTGCGTCAACCTTGGCTGACTCTTGGAGATACTTGAGTCTTGTTTTGACCTCTTTAAAGCGCTGTTGAATCCTTTCAATATCGATTTATGCTTTTGTCACAGCTTACCTAACGCCCCTGTTCTGGCACGGTGAGAAAGTTCCCGGTAATAAAGATCATAGGTGGATTTTAGGTCAAAGTATTGTCTAACGAGTTCTATCTGGAAAGAAAGTTTGTCTTCGGGACTTCTTTGATAGAGGACTCGACCTTGTGTTAAGACGCGATAGTTGAAGGCAACATCAGATGCATTCGTGTTCACAACATCAACTTTTGGACCTAAAAGATGGCTTAGTTCTTCCATAAACTGTCCCTGTAAAGGTAAAAATGACCCCATAACCGTACAAGGGTAAGAATTGAGGTGTGAAGTACAGCTTTCTTATTCTTTAAATACGACCATATGCTTTTTGAGGAATGCGCTGTCAAATGTTTCTAAAAATCCTAATCTGCCAAGTAAAGCCGGGACTTCGTTGGTATCGAAGAAAGCCAGGGGAATTTGTCTTTCTAAATGACCTATTTGAGCTAAAATGAGGGAACGGGCTTTGGGAAGATAGGCTATTTCAGGAATTACATTAGGATGAGTCTTCTCAAGTTTTTTCAAAATCTCTGATGCTCCTTCTCCAGTTTTAGCAGTATATATTTTACCCGCAGCAAGAATCACATGTTTACCTCGGTAGCGAGGATTTCTGAATACATCAGTCATGGTAATTTTTTTCTTGGACATAATACTTGTAGTATAGTTGATGAAAATTGAGATGTAAACCCCGGTATAAGTCAAGGACTTTGGATCACCACCAGTGGAACACTGGAAGGCACCTGGAACTCATTTCAAAACTCTTAACTCCTTACCAACGTCATCTTGAGGCTATAAAGCATCTCACATTAGAAGAAACTCCCTAGGTGTCATAGCTATAACACCTCCCAGGTGTAAGTCTCAAGGACGCTGATCTTGACACACAGGGTAAATTGGTTTTAGACTAGACCTAGCTGACCGCACACGGAAGCAACGTAATTTTTTATTTACAAGAACGTTGCTTTTTTTATGCACTAAAATTATTTTTTGAGAGGAGGTGAAGTTATTTATGAAAGGTTTGCGACTTTCAATCACTTTTATCAGTCTTTTTGTCCTTTCCCTATTTCTTGTCGTTGGCAAGGTAAATGCTTTTAATCCGACCCAGTATCAATACAAAATCGGGACTGCCCCTGTTGCTGGTCCGGTAGTGAGCATGGCTTTCAACGGTGATAGAGTTGAACTAACAGGCAGCGGAAATTTTACTCTGACTCCCAAGTCAGTAACCGGCGGGGGAACATTTGTCCATAAAAATGTAAATGGTACGGTTATAGGAAGCGGTACTTGGATGGCAACCAGACTCTGGAGTTTTTCCTCGTACGGAACGCAAACAGGATTGCCAAGCAACTTTGAGGGCGGGCATGCGTTGATTGGTGTGCATCTTATGCCAACTGGAGGAGGCAATGGGCATGATGGGTTGCTTTGGGTAACGTGTAAAATTGGCCATTTCCCAGTCAGTGCGACTGAAGGGGTTAAACTCCTCATCATGCAGGCAGGAATTTTCTTTAATGCCGAAGTGAGCGGAGAAACCCTGTTTATCCGCATGCCATAGGAAAGGGGAGTCGTTGAAGCGGAAGAAATTTTTTCAGACTCCAAAGGTGAAGGAGATTATTGGTGGTGAATTGGATAGCCAGCTTTAAGTTATAGACTGATGGGTTGACAGAGGCTGCTTTAAGCTACTACACTTGACCTATGGTTGATCCTTTGCCGTTGCTGACTCCGCCAGTCCTGTCTTCCCATGATCGCTTCAAACGAAGACGAAAACTTATCAGGAGCTTTGAAGCACGCGCCATGCGAGGGAGGACACTTTCGCAGCGAATATCTGATGCCATTATCAAAGAGTGCGGTTCGATCTGGTTTGCGCTAGCTCACCTTATTTTCTTTGCCGAGTGGATAGTTATCAATCTGGGTTTATTTCCTGCCTTGCCAGTTTTTGATCCATTTCCTTTTGGGCTTTTAACCATGATTGTTTCTTTGGAAGCAATTTTTCTTGCCATCTTTGTCCTTATCTCCGGCAACCGCCAAAGCTATGTTGCTACACTACGCGATGAACTCCATATGCAGATCAACCTGGTGGCTGAAGAGGAAATTACAAGGACATTGGCGCTAGTTGCTGACATTCATAAATATCTC
>CAZUUL010000084.1:0-4905 GCA_964623155.1 uncultured Gammaproteobacteria bacterium | reverse complement strand
AATTGTTCAACCGCTATTTGAATCTGTTTTAAATCGGCTTGGGCCTTGGCTCTCTTTGCATTGCTTTGTGAAACCATGTATGAACCAAAAATAAAGGTGGAAAGCATGCCCAGTATACCTATTACAACCATAAGCTCTACCAAGGTGAAACCATATTGCCAGCAACGCTGCATTTTTTCCTCCTCTTACCAACTAAGAAAAGTATTCCACAACTTGACCAGCGGCTTTGCCAAAATAAGAGTAAGCACAGTACCTGTTACCAAGAATGGTCCAAAAGGAACACTTTGCTGCAATTTCTTTTTACGCAGCAAAATTAGTATGGCACCGGCAATTCCCCCTGTCAAGAAAGCAAAGTATAAAGCAATCCAAAGGCCTGGATGACCAAGAATTAGACCCATGAGAAGAACAAGTTTGACATCACCCAGCCCCATGCCGCGGCCGCGGGTAAAGAGACGAAGAAAATAAAAAAAGACCATGGCAAGAATTCCGGCAATAATCCCTCCCCATTCAAACTGACCTGCCAAAACACCTGTCAGGACGATTTTGATAAGGCCCAGGAAAATGCCAGGGAAAACCACAATATCAGGAATAATGCCGTATTTTAGGTCAGTAAAAAAAATGACGATCAGCGCACTTGTTATTACCCACCAATACCCGAGGTCAAGAAGGGGAACTATTATAGCTACCAACACGAAGGCCAATCCCGTCACCACCTCAATCAGCGGATAATAGGGAGACAGCTTACCCCCACAATACCGACACCGTCCGCCAAGCGTTAACCAGGAAACAACGGGTATCAGATCATACCAGGCAAGTCTCTTTTTACAGTGATCACAATGAGAATGTCCCTTGAAGGGATTATCAGCATTTGCTACTCTATCGATAATTACATTTAAAAACGAACCAATTGATAAGCCAAGTACGAATAAAAAGGCTGTCAAGAGAAATGTCATATATACTTACCATACCATGAAAAAAGACTTCACTCAAATACCTATTTTCATTCTCCTCGTGGCAATGCTGGTGTTATTTTCTCTGTTCTTAATATCAGGTATGAAAAGACATCTTCTCTGGGGTGATGAGGCCGAGACAGCGCTTTTTGCTAAAAATATTCTTCGTTTTGGCATACCGTATGGCTGGGATGGCGTGAACATCATGGGCTTATATAACGGCACCGTACTCAATCACAAACTCATTAATACTACTACTCCTTGGGCGCAGTATTATTTTAGCGCTGTCTCTTTTATATTCTTTGGCCCATCTACCACTGCTGCCCGCTTGCCTTTTGTCATCGTCTCAATTATTGGAGTTATTGTCTTGTTCTACCTGGCACGCACTCTAACTGCTAGCAGTCGTGTAGCATTAATGGCAGTATTTATTCTTGCTACCTCCATTCCTTTTATCTTATATTCCTACCAGTCACGCTATTATGCACTGGCAACCTTGGCATCGCTTCTTGTGTTGGCTTCTTTTCTACACATGGCAAGAGGCAGTAAGAATATTGTCCTTTTATCTATTGCCAGTATTGTCTTTTTTCACAGCCATTACCTAGCTTTTGTGGCTTTTTTTGCTGCTGCTACAGTCTCGCTGATCTTTCTGAAACCGGCAATAAAAGGGCTGTTTACTACTATCCTTGTGGCTAGTGCTATCATTGCCCTCTTCACCCTACCTTGGTTCTTTTGGGCAAAACCGGGTATAAACCAAGGTTTTGTACTGGGAAATTTTAACCTTAACAATGGCATTGAACTTTCTTTGCGCTATTTTTCCGATTTTAACCAAAATGCTGCTTTCCCAGTAGTCTTTATCCCCATTTACGTCTGGATTGCATCACAACGCCAGGCCCAAAAGACAATGCAAGGCATAAAATATATTGCTTCTACTTGTTTTCTGTTCATTGTCATGTTGTCTTTTTTATCCACCCAGCGTGTTGACATCTCCCAACGATCCTATATCCGCTATGCCATGAACATCTATCCGCTGGCTTCTATACTAATAGCCTTTGCCGTTGATAAAGTCCGGCAGTCTGGCAAAATTGTCGCTTTGCTGGTTATGGCAGCGCTGACCTTTACCAACATCATGACTCTGCAGTTTCCCAGCCGCAGCTGGCTGATTGATTATCTCCATGAACTCACAAATTCAGCCTATCAATCATCCACAGAAGCAGTGGTAGGTTATCTGTCAAGTCGCATTGCTCCCGGTGACACTGCTTTTGTCACTCCAGATTACAATGTCGAACCGCTTATGTTTTATTTTGCCAGTAAAGTGCGTTTTATCAATCGCCTTTCACCCACAAATCGTCGCCTGTTAGCAGAAAATGCCTTTTTACCAAGCTACATCTATGATTATGATAAACCACCAACCTGGATTATCATGTTTGGTAAATCACAAACCCAATTCAACTGGCGCAGATTGCCTCGTGCTATTACTTTAACAGCCTATGATGAAACGCGATTGCCCATCTATCAGTATGATCTAACCCGGCCGGAAATTTTTGACCATCGTTTTTATCCTGTGAGCGATTTTGCCAAAGATGAGGCGGTTTTTATCTACCGCTTAAAATGAAGGAAGGGTCTGACCCTTTGTAACCTAAAAGTCTATCAGATCTGATTTAAATCTCTCCTGCAGTTGCTTGTACTTTGCTTCAAAGCCTTTAGCTTTTTCTTCATCGTTGAAGCACTCACGATAAAGACTTGCCAGCATTTGCTTTGGCCGAGAATCATCAGAGAAACGATGCTCTAAATCCAACAAAACCGCCTCTGCTTCTTGGCATTTTTGCTCCAGCACCAGGCTGTGAGCGAGTTTGATACCCGGGGCGAGCACCTCTGGTTGCAAACGCCGGGCTTCGCGAAAGAAAACCTCTGCCTGTTGACCTTGTCCAGCTTGTAACAGCCTGTCACCCATATCACTTCGCGCATTACTATAGATTCTCACCACATCAGCCAGCATAACATGCATATATTTGCCTAAAGCACCGGCCAAAGGATCCTGATAGCTGGCAAACAGGGCGATATTTTCTTGCATGTAGTCATCAAGTCGAATCAAGGCAAGATCTGATTTTTTATACAGTCTTTTCAATAATCCCATCTGCACCCAGACGTACTCTTTGCCGAGATCGACAGCTACACTGCTGACAATCGGCATTTTCCCATAATACTCTGAAACCAGAACTTGAAAAATTTCAGCAGGTTTACCCCATGTGTTGACATTAATTGTCGGGTACTGAGTGCGAATGAGATGTTTATAATAATCAAACCCCAATGTTCCAAACTGAAAAAGTTTGATACCACGCCAAGCCTGTTCTCCACCACGGGTCAGATACAGGTATTGGCTGTTAAAAAACGAGGTATCATCCATCAGAAAAAGAATTGAATTAGCCGGTGCGCTGCGCAGGATATCCTCTGCCAGTAGCTCGGGAGTTCGATCATCTTTTAAGGGCAAAAGTTTTGCACTGTTTATAAATAGCAGTGACAGTGGCAAGAGAAAAAAGACATAGACTGCAGATAATTTGAATCTATGGGGAGCAAAGCGAGCGAAAAAAAGGTCAAGCCACGAACTGACTCTAGCAATACCAATCCCAACCCAGATATAGAGAAACAGATAGGGAACAAGTAAAAATCGTTCACTCACAGCAAGATAAAAATTTAAAACCACGGGAAAGCCTGCATAAAAAATAAATAGCGGACCGGCTAAGAGTAAAAAAAGGCCAAAGCGCAAAAACATCTGCCGATCTTTTTTAAAGTGTGTCACTGCACCAATAACAAATAGGGCAACACCTAGTCTAGTAAAATCCAGAAAAATAGTTTCCAGCATATTTCTTAGCTGATAATAGCGATCAAGAGGTCCGGGCAAGATAAAATTACCAGAACGGAATGTTCCATAGACTGCGCGGCTCAGCAAGCGGATAAAACCGGATAGTGTCTGCGGATTCTCCCAGTTAACGGCTGGGTTAGTGTGCGCTGCCCAGATGACATAGAGATAAGGAGTAAAACCCACAATCATAAGCAGCAAACAGCTAAAGAAGATGCCTATTTTACGCTTAAGCACAAAAAGCCGGGGATAGATGACAAAAAGATAAGCAGGAACAATAAACAGAATAGTTTGGTGATGGCTAAGAGCCAGGCCAAAAATGAATGACAAGAGGTAGAGAAAGATGGGCTTGGGTTGATCGCGGAAGCGCAAAGCAAGAAACAAAATAACCACTACCAACAACAGATGCAGAGCAAAAACCTCAGCCACTATTGCATATAACCAGTACAAATAAGTCAAGCCAAAGGAACAGGTGGTAATCAGGGCAACGACTCTGTTTTTGCTAATTCTAGCAAGGATTAGAAAGAATATAACAAGACTGGCTGCTGCCGGGATACTGGAGAGGAAACCTACCCGCCAGGCTACAGTCCCTAGCGGAAGTTTCGTCAGTAACCAGCCTAAAAATGTGTACACTGGGTAGCCAGGTGGATGGGCAACACCGTGAACATAGGCTGCTGATACCAGATCGCCTGCATCTCCCCCATAAATACTGGTCGATTGACTTGCTCCATACAACAGGAGAAAAAACAAGCCCAGGCAAAGCGCCTGTTTCTTTGCCATTATCGAGCGCAGAAATAGCAGGCAGATGTACTCGATGTTGAAGGACACGCTAGACCTGTCGCACCTGCAGTGGAGGTAAAGATGGTTGTCGGATCAAGGCTCACTGACTTTGATTCTGGATCAAAACAAACCGCCACCGCATTACCAGACGCTGCTGGATCGCCGGTAACATACAGATTAGCGAGCGTACTGGCCCCAGCACCAGTATTAAATTCTGGCTTAAGCTCGCCAGTGGTCACCAGTGTAGCAGTGACCGAACCCTGTACTGCCGAAAGTGTTGTTGTTGTCTGACCTGTCGTTGCCCATGGATACTGACCA
>CAZUUL010000083.1:0-4913 GCA_964623155.1 uncultured Gammaproteobacteria bacterium | reverse complement strand
TTGTTGGTTTTCTGCCTTATTGGCTGATTGCCCGCGCGCAAGAATCTTATAACAACCAGATATCGACTCTAGCCTATTTTAGTCTAACGATTGCTCCAGACGGATCCATCCTTAAACTCATCAATCAACGAGAAGAGGAACCTGGCTGGACCTGGTTTCGGGGAGAAACAGTAAAAAAAAGATTCGAGCTCGCCAAAAAAGCAAACGTAAAAACTGCTTTAGTTGTCCATACAAGTAACGAAGATGATATTGCCAGCCTTTTGCTTAATCCCACTCTGCATGCCGATGGGCTAGTTGAAGAACTCGTACCATTGCTTACTCAGTATGGCATCGATGAGGTCAACTTGGATATTGAAAGTTTTGTTGAGGCAACCCCTACCTCACGCGCTGCCTTTATTACCTTTATCAGTCGCGTTGTCTATGGTTTAAAAGAACGATTGCCTATTCGTGTCTCATTTGACCTTGTACCCAACCACCTGATAAAAACCCATCTTACTGATCCAGCTATAATTGGAGAGATTGTTGATGCAGTCATCCTCATGGGCTATGACTATCATTACAGCGCATCGTATCTTGCCGGTCCGGTTGCCCCGCTAGGTGGAGCAGGAAAAAAATGGAATTACGATGTGGAAACAGCCGTTAAACTGGCAGTAGCTCAAATTCCCAATAACAAGCTTATCCTGGGTATCCCTTTGTACGGCTACCAATGGCAAACTCTATTTCATACTCCCGGCTCACCAGTTCTACCGGAAACGGGTCAAACTGCTAGTAATCGTCGAGTTGAAACACTCCTTGCCACTTGCCCAAATTGTCAATCGGGGTTTGATCCACTGGCTCAAGAACCTTATGTCATCTATCCCGATAAAGACTTTTACCAGCAAATCTATTATGAAAATGAAGAAGCAATCAGGCAAAAAATTGCGCTCACTAAAAAATATAATCTTGCCGGCATAGCCATCTGGGCATTAGGTTATGAAGGAAAAACTATCCTTGCACCTTTTATTTCCTATAAACAACATGCGTTTTAAAAAAAATAGTCGCGCTTTGATTAGTAGCTAGCTTCTCAATTCTTGTTTGCCCGGATGAATCTATCAAAGCGATGCTAGCTTTGCCTTCTAGTATCTTGATATTGACTTGCTCACGCAGGGAATCGACCATGACTTTAGCACTACCTTGTTCGATTGCAGCCAGCAAATCCCCGCTGCGAATACTCACCATTGTCTGGGGAGTAACCTGGTAAGTAATCTGGCCCTTTGGCTGTTCAAAAAGAATAGTTTCTGGGTTTAAGTTAATCAGATTCAGCTCACCTTCTCCCATCATATTTAATTCAACATAGCCTGGAATGGTGATACTGGCCTGGGCAAGCGGGGCTGTAAACAGACGATCCCCCTGGACTAATTTTGCGCCAGCAGAAGCTTCAACTCTAGTCTCGCTTTCCCGATCCTGATAGCTAACCACTCCTTTTTTACTCCTAAGTTCAGCAATCAGCGCAGCCTCTGGTACGGGCGGAGTATAAACAATGGTTCGAGGAATAAATGGTATTGGCTTGTCGCGAGCAATGTTATGATATCGGAGCAAAATGCTTCCAGCAAAACCAATGGCAAAGAAGAAAATAAAGACTACTACGTAACATAACTGTTTGTGCATTAGTAAACAGGATACCACAACTATAAGTCTAATTTTTTTGGAGACACTACCTTGATTTAGAAGCCTCTTAATGCTAGTGTCATTAAAGTAGCAATATGCACAATATCTTCACCCGCTTATCAGCCTTATCCAACAAACAAAAACTGGGGATTAGTGTGGGAGGTGTAGTTGTAATATTGCTGATTATTCTTTTATCTGGCCTGTCTGACAAGATAACCGCTGGATTACAAAACATTCGACCCTTAAGCCCTACTCCACAATCCCACGTCCCTAAACCAACCACACTTTCAGCTGCCTTTACCTACCCTGCTTCACTTAAAATGGTATTTTCCTCTGATGGTCAGCCAGTGGTTTTAGCCTATCCCGAGAAGCGTTCTTTGGCAATTACTGTACGTCCTTTGACCACTATGGAGTTTGCCTTGCTTAAACCAGTGCTGGTAACGCGTGCCCCACATCAAGGGGAACAGATGGTGTTGCCTCTTGAGACTCAACCTACTTTGACTGTGGGTTCTTATGTTGAACTCCGGAGGGAGCCGTACTTTCGGCGGGTGGAGGGTTATGTGGTAAAGGGTGTCCAACAGGGTTATGTACTCATCAACGTGGTTACTAGTCAACCTGATGAGTCTCTGCCTACGTCGCTGGCAGAGGATCTACTCGTGATTATGCACTCAATCCAATGAAACGATACGTTCTCACCATCGTTTTCCTGATAGTGTTTTTTGGGCAACGGCCAGAAGTCTTTGCTTATGTGCGAAGCCTACCACCTTTGGCTGTTAATTCACCTTGTGGTTATATCACTGTTAGTACCTCCGAGTCTCCGTCATGCCCGCGACTGGCAAGTTTAACGCAATTTTACCCTACGCCGACTATTATTATTTTTCGGCCTGGAGAAACAAACAATGTAGCAACGTATAGCAACACTTATACTCTTTCTAACACCGATGCTCAGCCTCATACAGTGGTGTACAACACATGGTCTGCTCACTGCGATAGCCCATATGGTGATCCCACTTATACCGGTTCGACCTGGTGGTTTGTGTGTAACGATCGGTCACAACCTCTGGAGGGACGAAGTATTACGATACCAGCTCATGGTAGTGTAGACGTGGTTGTTTCACGGGCAGGAACGTATACCCCGCAGGCATGTGGTTCATTTCAACTTGATCTATCAATAAGTTCGGTCGATGGGGAGACTGCGTGCAATAAAATAGGGATTCCGCTTGAAGATTATGCTTGGGGGTTTTGCCAGACCGGGGTCGATCAGTGTTTGAGTACGATTACAGCAACGCCTTTTCCGACGCAAACGCCTGCACCTACGCTTACTCCAACCATTACGCCTCTACCTCCAACAACCACACCGCCTGTTCCGACTCCAACCCGTACACCGGCAAAATGTGCCTGCGACTCGCCTATTGAGTTTCAAATAGAGGGTAGCCCTCCCAACACTGGTCCAATTCTTAAAGGCCAGAAAGTCACTTTTAAAGTTTGGGGAAAGGTAGATCCTAACAATCCACCAGGGAATGATGCTGAAATCGTGCAAATGACTTTTCACTTGCAGAAGAAAATTGACAACCAGTGGCAGGACTATGTCGATCCCAAAACTAACCAACCAGTAAGACAAGTTGTCTCGAAAACTACCAATCCTTCAATTCAAGGACCAGTCACCCGGCCAGGAAGAATCGATAACCTACGTTATTACTTTGGGACGTGGCCCTATACTATTCCAGCTGATCTTGCGCAGGGAGTTTATCGCGTGATCGTGCCCACTGACAAGCAGGATGCGCAAGATTTTGTCTGCCAATACCGTACAGCAACAGTATCTCAACAAACTGGATTTTTTGCTTCCTTCTTCCGCTGGCTCAATCGCTTCTCTGGCGCTACTTCTTCACCTGAACCTACGCCAACATCAGCTCTTCACATTCTTGCACCCAGCGGCCAAGTGATTAAACTTGGCACGTTTGATCCATTTGCTCCAACACCCTATCTCCAGCGAGGTTGCACCCAACTTGAGTTTGGAATATAAACTTGTATTACTCCTTAATAATATGCTAGTCTGTTATTGTGCCATCTATACAAAGTTTTAGTAAACGATTTCGCCATCTTTCCCGACTCCAGAAATTTTTTGTTGTTGGTTTTGTCTTTGTCCTCTTGATTATTGTTTTTCTCTTAGGAGAGCGAGTTTCTATTCTTAGCCAAATTACAAGACAAGCACAGCTTACTCCTCCTACACCGCCAGCGACTTTTGCTGAGTCAATAACTAAAAAAGAAGTCAGAAAGAGTACCATGCAACAAATATTGAGTTACATCGGAAGCCAGTATCGGGCTGATGGCTATTATGATTATTTAGCTCATTATGATGACCAGTGCATAACAAAAGCAGGAAAAAAAGACTGCCCTTTTAATGGTGAGCGGATGTTTCCAACAACCAATGCTTGGACTGCTTTAGCTTATCTCTCGAGTTATCGGGCATTCGCTACTTCTCAAGATCTTGATTTGGCAACTCGGGACATGGATAAGCTGATGCTGTATTGTGGTACTAATCAAAAGGAGTGTTTGTGGGTTTTAGTGCAAGCAGCAGATCTTTACAACGTTACAAAACAGCCTCGACTCTTGGCGTTTTTAAGGGAGGAGGGAGAGGAGCTTTTGCGTACTAAAGAATCAGACTATTTTATGCTTTTGGCGATTGAGTCACGTGAGCTCGCTTTGCTTTATGGGTTGACGCAGGACCCTCGCTATTTACAACAAGCAAACGTACGCTTTGACCATGCACGCCAACGGTTGCTAGCCCAACGTTCGCTTTATCATAATAAACAAGGAACAGCGTTTTTCCCAGAGCAGGGTTGTTGGTATGCACTTTCGGCTGTGGAGCTGGCTCGGCAGACGTCTCAAGTTTCCTATGGAGATGAAGCACAGAAATTTCTGACCCAGGCACAAATCTATTCTCACTTTAGCGATTTTCCTAATCCGGTTGAGATCCAGCCTTGTATTGAAAGCTATTTCCAGCTATCAAAACTTTTAGGCGATCAAAGGTATTACCAGTATGGTGAGGGGTTACTGAAAAAATTTGTTGATCGTTTTTGGGATGGGGGGGAGGTCAAGAAAAAATATGGTGAAGGAGGAACCTTGCTCAATCCGGATCCGAAACGCTCTGCTGGAGGAGAAAACTATGTCAATCTTACTGATAGTGCCTATACAGCATACTTGCTTCAATTTATAAACAATCAATGAATAATACTCTTCTGCAAAAAAATCTCTTTCGACTTCTC
>CAZUUL010000082.1:0-4932 GCA_964623155.1 uncultured Gammaproteobacteria bacterium | reverse complement strand
GACTTGCGTAGAATGAGTTTTCCCTGTAAAGTAAGTATACAAAAAAGAAGGGTGGTGAGAAACATGTTTGAGTCGCTTGGCACTATTTTGGGTGGCGTGGTAATTACAGCTGCGACACAATTTGCCTCGTACTTTCCAAAGTTTTTAGCCGGGTTTATAATTTTGGCGATTGGGCTGCTGGTTGCTTCCATAGTCCATCGGCTGGTAATCGAATTTTTTAAACTTATTCAAATTGAGCAATGGTTTGAAGAAGCCAAAATCGCCAAAGCCGAAGATATCCGCGTCTGGCCGGGAATTTTTAGCGAGTTTGTTCGCTGGAGCATAATTATTTTGTTTTTGATCCCGGCAGCCGAGGCCTGGGGAATACCCCGGGTGACCGAAGTCCTGAATCAGGTACTTTTTTACATACCTAATGTTTTTGTTGCGGTATTTATAGGTTTGGTAGGGATGGTTATTGCCAATATTCTGCGCGATGTCGTCCGCCATGGAACTCATGGTTTGGGAAGCACGTCTTCCGAGGCTTTGGGAGCGGTTGCCAACTACGCCATAATCTTTTTTACCGCCTTGATTATTCTCAACCAGCTAGGGGTGGCAGCGGACTTAGTGAGAATTCTTTTTACCGGCATTGTGGCCATGCTGGCTTTGGCAGGCGGGCTGGCGTTTGGTTTGGGCGGGCAGGATTTGGCTAAAGACATACTGCGAGGAATCCGGGATAAACTAAAAAATAAATAAAAGCGGGTTTGCTATAATTGTATTTGGATAGGGGGTTTTTCCTGAGTCAATTTTTGGCGCGTTCGTCTAGCGGCCTAGGACATCTGGTTTTCAGCCAGAGAATCGCGGGTTCGAATCCCGCACGCGTCACAACTTTCAAACTTAAAATAGACACCCTAAATGGAGCTTTGCAACAATCCCCGACTCCCGGAGTCGAATTGACATAGCTTATTTTGCCCTATAATTTAGTCAGAATCAGCATGTCTAAAGAAAGTTTTGTAATTCCTACGTTAGCTTTTCATTCAATCAGTAGGCAGTCATGGATTAACCCATCATTCATTGTTAAAATTCAACGATCAGCAACTAAAGATAGAATTTAGAGAATCAAAGACCATGCTGGAGAACATGCTACAAGTTCAGGTAGACTGTTTTGCATACCCGTATGGAGATGTCAATCGGCATATTGCCAGATTAGCATCTGGGGTATATAGATACTTATTTGCTACGAATAAGGGCACTATTCCAGATTGGCGCCAATCTAGTTATACTCAAATCCAAAGACAACCTATCCGATCAAATATGGATCTAGGAAAAATAGAAGATTTGATAATTGGTTTTGGTTCATTCAGTAATTCAACAGAAAAAACATGAGCAGAGAACACTTTCCCGTTGCTATCGTATCACCGGTAAGAAATGAGCAAGATAACCTTCCTCGATTAGCAGATTCACTGCTGAGCCAGACACATCTACCTGATAAGTGGTTAATCGTAGACGATAGCTCGTCCGACACTACTCCTTCCACTATTGACAAACTGGAGGGGCAATACGATTGGATCTCCAGCATGAGGTTGCCAGATCGAGGCTATTACAGCCGCG
Source organism: uncultured Gammaproteobacteria bacterium (assembly GCA_964623155.1). Taxonomy (GTDB): domain Bacteria; phylum Patescibacteriota; class Microgenomatia; order CAZUUL01; family CAZUUL01; genus CAZUUL01. Next base: position 3,345 of record CAZUUL010000082.1, on the reverse strand, counting down.
GAGAGGGTAGCTACGCTGTGGCTGCTGAGGGATTCAGACATATGTTAGCTTCTTTTAATCCCGAAGCGCTGGGAATTTTCGATGCAGATATTTCTTTCGAGGAAACGACAATCGAGCATATTCGTGATGCATTTTTGAATTCAGACAGATTGGGTATTTATGGTGGAGAGATCGTCGAGTTAAGAAACGGTCAGTGGGTACCTCCCGTAGCGCTACCTGAAGATTTTGCCAGGGGTGCATGTAAAGTTTTTCGTAAGCAATGCTATCAAGATATTGGCAGACTAAAGTTCGGGCAAGCCAGTAATATTATCAGCAACATGGAAGCACTCATGAAGGGTTGGGATGTCAAAAGAGACGCATCTCTTTTGATCAGACATCATCGTTCTGGCGGGACAAGGGATAGCCGTTTGAGCCGGCATATTAAGGCAGGCGCCGAAGCTGCTTACATAGGCAGTGATCCGCTACTTGTGCTTGCCCGTGGAGCAAGAAAAATGATGAAATCAAAACTATACTTTGTAGGAGGATTAATCTTTTTAAGTATCTATTTTAATAATGCTTTTCTACATAAAAACCAATATCCTGATCCAGAGTTATTGAAATTTATTCAAAAACGGCATAGGCAAATACTACTGGAAGGATTTTATAAGTGGTAAAACCCATGAGTAGAGAGCATTTTTTTCCAATCCACACACTGTCGCCAGATTTACCCATACCCCCCCATGCCCAATTGGTTTTTCAAGGAAAAATATTTCAAGTCTGGCAATGGGAACAAAAAATGTTTGACGCGAGTATGGAAACCTTTGAGCGTTTAAAAAGACCCAACACAGCTCAAGTGATACCAATTATTGACGATAAAATTCTTATCCAAACTGAAGAACAACCAGATAAACTAAAGCCTTTTATTTCGTTACCCGGAGGCAGGTGCGACTGGGATGAAGACCCCCTCGATGCTGCTAAACGAGAGTTACTACAAGAAACAGGCTATACGTCAAGTGATTGGGTATTGTGCAAAGAACAAGCTCTTGTTGGTAGAATTGAATGGACAGTCTATACATATATTGCCCGGAATTGCATTTTAAAGAGATCGCCTCAGTTAGATGCCGGAGAAAAAATAACCCCTCGCCTAATTAGTCTTGAAGAATTTCTCATGCTCCCAGAAGATCCATCATTTTACGAAAGGGAACTCGTCGCCTTGTTGCTATATGCTCGTTTTGACTCAAAAATAAAAGAAGAATTTTCCAATTTACTTTTTGGGAAGAAGTAGTTTGCTAAAGGTTTTAACCAAACAAGCTGATACCACGTTAGGGTATATCATCTGGGCAAAAAAGTTACCTACCCGAGAACACTTACACATCATGGTTTCAGCTAACCTTGTAATGGTCAAGCAGCTCCACCCGCCGCGCCGGAGCGAGCCGAGTTAAGACAGAGAAGTTCGAATTTTTCGATAAACGTTCACAACTTTCAAACTTAAAATAGATAGCCTAAATGGACCTTTGCAACAATCCCCGACTCCCGGAGTCGAATTTACGGAGTCGAATTTACGCCATGGGTGTTTCTTCCTGCAGTGTTTGTTCAATCATCATATGGGCTTGTTCCAAAGTCGGCATTGCTTCCTCAGGTTTGTGCAATTGTTTTATGTGGTCTTCGAGCGCTTGTTGGGTCATCTGTGCCTTCATCATGGCTACAGCTGCAGCTCGGTCATCCGCCTGGACTTTCATCTTGTGCCCACAGGTACATGTCATAACAAATGTTTTCATTTATCTTCACCCTCTCTCAATTTTTCGATTAATGCTTATTGCGCCAATTTGACAATTTCAGGATATTTAGCTTTAAAAGAAGCGCTGAAAGGACACGGACCCATGCATTCTGGCAGCCACCAGTCAATTGCTCCCTTGGTTTTGCTGATGGAAAAAGAGTTGTAAGCGCCATTTTTAAAAATTACTCGGGCTGCGTAAGGATAGGTTGTCTTGCTGGCCTGAGTATTGGGGCTGACTGTCATACTTACCACATAATCTCCGCTCTCAAGATTCAAGAAGTAGTCAAGATTGGGTTCAACCACACGGGCTTTAAGTTGGTCTTTGTCAGTTTGCGAAATTGACCCTTCAGCTTCAAAAACGACCACTGCTTGGGGGTGACCGGCAGTTGGACTGGCTGCGGCAGTTGTGGGAGAAGGTGAAACCGGCGCAGGAGGCGGCGTTTCCGTCGCTGGCAAAAGCTTTGGCGTTAAAACCTTGGCTGACGAGTTTGATGAAGCCAGTTGGAAGTTTTGATAAAGCAAAACAGCCAAAGCCAGCAGGGAAACGATCGCAACCGCAGCAATTCCGATGACAATAATGTTGCCGTGCTGTTTTTCCATGATTCCATTGTCGCACGCAGCTCCTAGAAAATCAATACCATACACAAGAATTTCACCCTTCTCAAACTCGACAAAGTGTGATATAAATAATTTATGAACTTTTGGGGAGGAGTAGCACTGTTCATCAGCATCGCCTTGTGGGCATTTATTTTTATAACCGTCTTCCTGGCAGTTAGGGAACAATTCCGCGAGGATAAAAAAAATTCTGACAAGTCAAGCTAAGCAAGTCTTACCTTGTGCGGTTTGCGAAGGATTTTTAGTGACAAGAACATGCATATCACTGCCATGACGCTTCCGGCAAAAAACGGCAGCGGGATAAAGATGGTTGCCATGACTCCCCCGATGATCGGGCCGAAGATAAAGCCCACACTCATATACGATGCGTTAAGCCCCATGATTGAACCTTGCGATTTTGCGTCGGCCTCTTTAGAAAGAAGCGTTTGGATAAGCGGATTGACAAAAGCATTTGCGAGCGCATGAAAAACCGATATGGTCATAAAAAGGGGAAAGTTTTTTAGCAAAAACAGGGCAAAAAAAGTCACGCTTGCGGATGAAAGGGCCAGAGTCAGCATCTTCTTTTCGCCGAAAAAGCGCACCACATGCGGGATGATAAACATTTGGGAAATCAGCCCGACTATGCCAAAAATAGTGAAACTTTCCGAAATTTGCCGCGCTGTCAGATTGAGGATTTTTACCGCAAACGGTTGGAACGCGTAAATAAAAAGTCCGAAAGCAAGAGAATAAAATAAGGAAATGAGCAAAGTTATGCCCACATCCGGGTCAGCAATCGCCCGCACCAGTTTGCCAAAATCGAACATTTTACCTTCGGCAATTTGGCTTTTGTGGGTGTTGGTCTCGGGTAGAAACAATGCCGTCAAAACTATGGCAACTGTAGTTACTCCTGCAGCTAGCAAAAAAGGTATGCTATCGCCGTAGCCGACAGTCAAAGCCGAGATGGCCGGGCCGAAGATAAAACCAAAGCCAAACGA
>CAZUUL010000081.1:0-5003 GCA_964623155.1 uncultured Gammaproteobacteria bacterium | reverse complement strand
CATAGCGGTAGGCTTTGGGATTGCCTTCTGACTCAGTCATAATCGTGGCAAATATGACCCGGGCATCGAGATTGTATTTGCGCGCAGTCTCAACGATAAAACTGCCATATTTTTTCCATATATCTTTTGCCACGTCTTGAATAGAGGCGGTTGAGACCGGGTTGTCAGAGCTGGTTTGAGTTTGCAAAGTTGGCTGGGGAGTAGCAAATTTTGGCGGGGATAAGTTGATAACCTGGTTAGCAATAATTAGGGCAGCAGCAATATTTTTGGAGTAAATCTGAAGATTGTTTAAATCTATCCCGCGGCCGACAAGATAGTTATATACTTCCGGATATTTACTGCTCAATTCTTCTTTCAGGGCTTCACGCTGAGCAATGAGTCTGTGTTTTAGTTTTTCGAGGTCTTTAGGCGGGTTTTTTTGTTTATCAGAAGCCATAACGTAGAATGTATATTAGCACATTTAAGTCGGATATTGTTTTTCTTGTGTTTTACTGGTATTCTTTTGGCAATTAATTATGAAGCCCAAAATTAGTCACCCCGAATACCAGTATCTCGACTTGTTGCAAGATATCCTGGACAATGGCGTGATGAAAGTTAGCCATAGTACTGGCGTGGGTTTAAAAAGTGTCTTCGGCCGGCAAATACGCTTCGATTTGTCACAGGGTTTTCCTCTGCTTACAACTAAAAAAGTCTTTATCCGCGGGATTATCCATGAACTTATCTGGTTTTTGTCTGGTTCATCAAACATAAAATATCTGGTTGATAACAATGTCCATATTTGGGATGAGTGGGCCTATAAAGGCTTCCAAGAAGCTAAGCTTAAAGCCAAAGAGTTAATTCTTTCGCAAGACGAGTTTATACAAAAGATTAAAGATAATGTTAAATTTGCCAAAAAATGGGGCGAGCTGGGACCAGTGTACGGGGTGCAATGGCGGCGCTGGCCGGTGGGTAATGGAAAAAAAATCGATCAATTGGGATGGATAATTAAAAAAATAAAAAAATTTCCTCAAAAAAAACACTACATTGTATCAGCCTGGAATCCAGGATATATTTACGAGATGGCGCCGTCACGAAAAGAATCGATGGCGATTGCTCCATGTCATACCTTGTATCACATCAACATTTCCGCTGACAAGTTATCACTCCAGCTATATCAACGGAGTGCCGATTCATTTTTAGGTGTCCCGTTTAATATTGCCAGTTATGCCTTGCTGACTATGATGCTGGCCCAGGTAACGGGTTATAAGCCGGGCGATTTTGTTCACACCTTTGGTGACGTGCATATTTATGAAAACCATTTTGATCAGGTAAAAGAACAGCTCAAAAGAACACCGCGGCCTTGGCCGACTATGAAACTTAATCCAAGAGTAAAAAACATTGATGATTTCCGCTTTGAAGATTTCACAGTTGAAGGATACGATCCTCACCCGCCGATAAAGGGAAAAATAACAGTGGTGGGTGGGTTTTAAACTTTGTGGAAAGACCTAGCATCAGTATCATCGCCGCTATCTCCGAAAATAGTGCGCTTGGTAGAAATAACAGGCTCCTTTGGCACATACCTGAGGATATGAAGCGGTTTAAGGAATTAACCTTAGGTCACCCGGTGATCATGGGAAGAACGACTTTTGAATCACTGGGCCGGCCGCTGCCAAAACGAACAAATATAATTGTTACTCGCAATAAAAATTACCAAAAAGCAGGATGCATCATTGTTCATTCACTTAATGAGGCAGTCGAAAAAGCCGAATCTTTTGATCAAAAAGAAATATTTATTATCGGTGGCGGAAAAATTTACGAACAAGTAATAGCGATTGCTGATAAACTCTACTTGACCCTTGTTAAAGGAATTTTTGCCGCAGACACTTTTTTCCCGGATTATTCACGCTTTAAAAGAGAATTATTTCGAAGGGAAAGCCACGATCAAAATTACAGCTATACATTTCTCGAGCTCTTTCCTGGGTAAACCTTTATGAATAATTTTTTTCTTTAATATTAAACTGATACTGTGGTTGATGTAAAAAAGATTTTAGGAGATCCGGCGTTAGTTGTCGTTTTTACTTACGCACCTGCCGGACTTGGCCATCTCCGGGTGACTGACGCCCTTTTTCACGGTTTGCCAGGCGGCGTCAACCACTATCTGTTAGGGTCGCATGACCGATCGCTGAGTTACATCCACCGGATCGTCAGTATCCACCCGCTCGGCCACCGACTTATGGTTTGGATTCAACACGGTGTTGCTGAAGATGTCTTTAGCGCGTTCTATCGCTGGTATTTACGGAATAATACCCGGCTTATATTTGAGCAATTCACAACCATTCTCGATCAGCGTCTAACTATCCCCAAAACCGTCCTTGTCGTGGCTACCCACTTTGGCCTGGCCCATCAGCTTGCTGCTATCAAACAGGAATTATCGAGAGCAAGAAATATTAAAATTATCCTTGTTGTTCAAGTCACCGATGATTCTCCACAAAAACTTTGGTATATACAAGGCGCTGATCTTATCGTCGTTCCCAGTCATCGTACTCGTGAACGTTTTCTTGCTTATGCCAGACAAGCTAATCTGGTGGCTGCGCCGATTATAGTCCTGCCGTACCCCGTTAGTCCCGCTCTGAGTCGACCTCTTTTGGCAAATGAATATGCCGATCGGATTGCCCAGCTTAAGCCAAAATGGTATCACCCAATGCATATAATAATTCCTATTTCAGGAGCAGCAGTCGGACAGTCGTATTTAGCTGCTCTTATTAACGGTCTGTCTAGACTTTCTCCCAGGTTTAGCTTCCACGTAGTTTCTAAACTTACCTCATATACCCGGCAATTTATTGACAAATTAGCAAACACTGCCTCGGTGCAGATGGATGTGGCTGGATCAGACCGCGAAGTAGTTGAACGCTATGAAGATGTGTATAAAAAATACACTATTGCTCTGGAAGTGACAAAACCCAGTGAACAGGCATTCAAAGCCCTGGTTGCGCCAGATAAGCGGGGAGGGAGTATTTTACTTTTTGCCCATCCGGTTGGACAGCAAGAATATGACAATCTCGATTTTCTTAGGCGTCATCACTTGATTCCATCCGAAGATGAGTCGCGGGCATTATGGCTGGGGGCGGAACAAGAAAAGAGTGACCAGCGATTCAATAGCGATTTGGTGATTCGTTCGCGACTGTGGCGAGGGCTTATGCTTCCGCCTGAGGCAAATTCCGCAGCTGGTTTTATCTGGTGGTGTTTTAATCATGGTATTTTTTGGCAAATGGGGCACAATGAGTTAAAGGCAAGCTCTACTGATAAACACAGTCAGGAAATCGCACCCGACGGTGTAGCCAGGTTTTGGCAGGAAGTCGCCAGTTATCTTCAAATTATAACAATCTAAAACAGGCAGTTTTGTTATACGTTCTATTATTGTTTTGCTTTCCGTTTTACCTTAATTTTGGCTCTCACTTTTTCCATGGCCATACGTAAAGCGACTAGGCGCGGATTTTGTTTTTCCTTTAAACTTTTTTCAAGGACAGTTTTAGTTGTTGCGCTGATTTTCCGCTTTACCATGGCAAACATTTGTTTGGGATTATAACCGCGATATTCGGCGTAGGAAGAGATAACCCCGCCGGCGTTGGCGATAAAGTCGGGAACAATAAGAATACCTTTTTTGAATAATTCATCCTCAATCTTCTCACTCATAGGAATGTTGGCGCCTTCAACAATCATTTTGGCTTGAATGGTTTTTTTGTTTAAATCATTAATAACATCGGTCACTGTCGCCGGAATCAAAATATCTACATCCAGACCAAAGATGGCTTCACGGGGGAGTTTTTTAGCCCGGGGGTAGTCGCTGACAGATTGCCGCTGTTTTTTTAGTTTGCTTAGAATACTTTCATCAAAGCCATCCGATTTCCAGGCAGTCCCGCGACTATCACCAAGGGCAACAATGTTTGCTCCCATCTCTGTCAGATGTTTAAAAGCAAAACTGCCGACATTACCAAATCCTTCTATTGCGATTGTTGCTTTAGTGATATCAAGACCGCACATCTGGGTAGCAACTAAGGTTGCATGAGCCACACCAAAGCCAGTACTGCCAAACTCATGCGGAATACCGCAGACCTCATCTTCTTTTCCGAAGGCTTTCATGCAGTAGTCGGCAGGTTTACCTGTTGCTGTTCGCCAATTGCCAGTCTCCTCAACAAACCACTGCATCTCAAGTTCTCCGGTGTTAACATCAGGCCCGGCAATATATTTTTTTGGCAGAAGAAGACAAAGTTTTCGAGCATAGCTTTGGATAAACGCTTTCTTTCTTTCAGACGATCCTCCGTTCCAGACGATCCCGCCCTTGGCCCCGCCAAAAGGGATATCGGCCAGAGCATTTTTCCAGGTCATAGTCCGGGCAAGGCGAAAGACTTCCTCAAGCGTTACAGTCGGCGTCATGCGGATACCGCCTTTGCCTGGACCAAGTGCGGTATTGTCAATGACCAGAAAACCGTGCATTCGGCAGGCAGGGTCGTAGACTTCAATCAAGTATTCGGGGCCAAAGTCATCATGAATAATTTTCATCATACAAAATCATACCAAACAAGATCGAGTAAAACAAGGGTAAGGATTTAGTTACCCGGCATGAGCCAAAAGATGAGTGAGAGGATGATACGGTAGGCGCCAAACGGGATGAAAGTATGGCGGGTAACATAACGAAGCAGGAAACGGACGCTAACCAGGGCAGTTATAAACGCGCCCGCCAATCCGATTAAAAGCGTGAGAATTTCAGTTGGAGTAAATGTCAGGGAACTGGTAACAAGATCAAGACCTGTTGCGGCAGCCATGGTTGGAATAGCCAGAAGAAAGGAAAATTCAACCGCTGTTTTCCGTTTAAGGCCAAGCGCCATGCCGGCAAAAATCGTCGCTCCGGCCCGGGACACTCCCGGGATAAGTGCAAGTGTTTGAAAAAGGCCAATCATCAGAGCTTGAGCAAAACTTACCTTCTCAATGTTATTCAGGTAGTGATTTTGTTCTTTATAGCCAAG
>CAZUUL010000080.1:1804-5025 GCA_964623155.1 uncultured Gammaproteobacteria bacterium | reverse complement strand
CTCATGTTGCTTCCGCCATCATCGGAAAAGACGGAGAAAGCATCGCCATTAAGACAAAATTAGTGCGGCAGGTTATGCGACCGGAAACAGCAAAAATAGTAACCAATATGATGGTTAAAGCTGTGGACAATGGTGAAGCAAAGCGCTTAAAACCAAAAAATTATAAAATTGCCGGTAAAACCGGAACCGCCCAGATACCGGTAGAAGGTCATTATGACAGCGAAAAAACTATCGCTTCATTTGTTGGTTTTGCGCCCAGCAACGATCCCCGGTTCGTTATGCTGGTAACGATAAAAGAACCTTCCACCTCACCCTGGGGGTCGGAGACTGCCGCACCACTTTTTTTTGAGATTGCAGGTGAATTGTTTGGCTATTTTGGTATCCATCCGTCTTGATCATCAAATCAGGGTCAGACCTTGAATATCTTTTCTTAATGTGCTAATTTAATAGTTAATGCCCCGTTCACCAAGATTGCAGGCTGCTAATCTTTTCTATCATGTATATTCGCGAGGAAACAATAAAGAGCAAATTTATCTTGAGGCAAGTAACTACCAAAGATTTACCTCAAATTTAGAGCGTTTTCGCACCTCTTTATATTTTAAGATTTATGCATACTGTCTCATGCCGAACCATTTTCACCTATTTCTTCAAACTGGTAAGGTTACGCTATCAAAGATTATGCAAATATTAATGACAGCTTATGCAATGTATATAAATAAAAAATACGCTCGAGTTGGACACGTCTTCCAAGGACGATTTCAAAGTATAGTTGTTGAGAAAGAAACATATTTTCTGCAAGTACAGCGGTACATTCACCTAAATCCAGTGATAGCGAGGATAGTAAATGATCCTATTAATTATCCTTGGTCAAGCTATAAAGCTTTCGTCACAAACAACTTTGATCAATTGCCAAAAGTAGAAACGGCTGAAGTTCTTTCACATTTCTCATCAAACCTGTCAAAACAAAAGGAGCTCTATAAAGAATTTACGCTTGATGGAATAGATAATGAGTTTGATCCATTTAAACATCAATGGCGGGGAGTGCTTGGAGGAATACAATTCAGCCAGAAACTTACCAAGGTTCTTAAAGGGGTCAGACCTTAGAGCTAATCAAGGTCTGACCCCGACTACGGATGCAAAAACTTAAAAATTACTACCATTTTGTGCAAGCATTTGTTGGTGCCATTTACTATGGTTTTCCTGCTCGAAAATTAAAAATTATTGGTATCACTGGAACAAGTGGTAAAACGACTACCACACATATGATTTACGAAATTTTAAAAGCCGCCGGCAAAAAAGTTTCCCTCATCTCCACCATTGCGGCTATTATTGACAACAAGGAATACGATACCGGCTTTCATGTGACCACACCCGACCCAATCAAACTACAACAATTTTTAAAATTAGCAGTTGAATCAGGAAGCAAGTATTTTGTTCTTGAAGTCTCTTCCCATGCTTTGGATCAAAATAGAGTTGCCTTTGTGAATTTTGATATCGGAGTTTTAACGACTCTTGCCCACGAACATTTAGATTATCATAAAACGCTTGAACAATATACAAAAGCAAAATTCAAACTATTAAATGATGCTAAAAAAGTAGTCATCAATAGGAAAATAAAATACTTTAATTATTCAAATAATTATAGTAATAAAGTTATCAAACGCTTTGGACTAGATGAAGGAGAGAAAACTACTAGTAAATGGAAACTGAAACTAACACTTCCCGGAGAATATAACTTACTAAATGCACTCGCGGGAGCTACCGTGGGACATTTACTTGGTATCTCAAACAATACTATTGGGGATAGCCTTAATAGTTTTCGCGCAATTCCGGGAAGATTTGAAGAAGTGTATGCTGGCGATTTCCGCGTTATTATTGATTTTGCTCATAAACCTGATGCTTTGGAACAAGTTCTTAAAACAGCAAGAAATTTGCTTGGAAAAGAGGGAAGAATCATTGTTATGTACGGGTGCGCCAGTGAGCGAGACACGTTGAAACGGCCGATCATGGGAGCAATAAGTGGCAGGCTGGCTGATATAACGGTTTTAACCGATGAAGATCCAAGGTGGGAAAGTTCCGAAGCAATTATTAAGGATATAGCAAACGGATGCATAAAGGCGGGAGCTATTGAGGTTAAAAATTTAGAATCCAAAATTAAGAATTCAGAATTAAATTCAGCCAGAAACCTACCAAGGTTCTTAAAGGGGTTAGACCTTAGAGCTAATCAAGGTCTGACCCCGCATTATTTTATTGAAATTCCAAATAGACAAGAGGCTATTAATTTCATCATTAGAACATTGGTAAAGAAGGGAGACATTGTTCTTTTGTGCGGCAAGGGTCATGAACAATCAATTAACTATAAAGGTGTAGAAACACCCTGGAGCGAACATGATGCAGTCAAAAAAGCTCTCTATGAAACTTCCTGACATAACCAATATCAAGCATATTCACTTTGTCGGTATTAAAGGCGTTGGCATGGCAGCCTTGGCGGTTTGGGCTAAACAAAAAGGAATATCCGTTAGCGGATCTGACATCGCCGAAGAATTTCCTACAGATGCCCAGCTCCATAAATTTTCTATAGCGGTAGAGTTCGGATTTAATCCGGGTCACATAAAAACCCCCGATCTGGTTATTGCTACAGGCGCTCACGGCGGATTAAAAAATCCCGAAGCCGTTGCATCCAGACGCAAATCAATTCCTACCGTTCTCCACGGTGAAGCATTGGCTTGGATTATGAAGAATTATCGCGGGATAGCTGTTGCCGGATGCCACGGTAAGACAACAACGTCAGCGATTATTGCCCATCTGCTTGTCAAGGGGGGGCTAAGTCCTTCTTTTGCCATTGGCTGCGGTGAAATTTTAAGCCTTGGAACAGCCGGATGGAGAGGGAAAGGAGAGTATTTTGTGGCTGAGGCAGATGAATATATCAACGGCCCGCCTTCTGACAAACGGCCAAAGTTTTTATTTCTTCAACCGCAAATTGCCGTAATTACCAATATTGAGTTTGACCATCCCGATGCCTATGGTGACATTGCCGACGTAGAGAAAGCATTCCTTAATTTTAGCAAGAGGGTTGACCGCCAGGGTCAAATTATCCTCGGGCTCGATAGCCCTTCAGTCAAAAAGATTTTAGCCAAAATTAAGCGGCCGGTTATCAGCTATGGATTTACCCGCGATGCTACTTATATTATACATAAGGTGTCATTTAAACCCGGTACAAC
>CAZUUL010000080.1:0-1794 GCA_964623155.1 uncultured Gammaproteobacteria bacterium | reverse complement strand
ACCTTTCTTCAAAAAAAGCTCAGCACTTTGCCTTCTGCCTGCAAATTCCGGGTAGCCATAATATTGCCAACGCCGCCGCCGCCGCACTGGCAGCTTATCGCGCCGGCCTGTCCTGGAAATCGATTACCAAACATATAGCGACATTTACAGGAACAAAACGTCATTTTGAATTGGTTAAAAAAACAGCTGCCAGTTTATTTTATGACGATTACGCTCACCACACGACAGAAATACGAGCTACTCTTGCAGGCGCGCGGAGCTGGTATCCGAACGCACGCGTTGTCGCCATTTTTCAGCCTCACACTTATTCCCGTACTAAAGCCTTAGAAGACGATTTCTGCCGAGCTTTTGCCCAGGCGGATGTCGTTCTTCTGACTGATATTTATCCCTCGGCACGTGAGAAACCAGATGCAACCATCTCAACTCAAAAATTAGTGCGTAAAATGGTACAATACCAACATAATGTTAGATACACGTCGACAAAAGATCGTGCTATAAAATTTCTTCGCAATATTTTAAAGCCTGGAGATATTATTATTACTATGGGAGCTGGAGATATTTACACCTGGCAAAAGGATATTATTAAAATTCTCCCATGAAATCAACGAATAAAAATAGTTCTTTGCAAGCTGCCGTTTCAGAGTTATCTGGAGAGTTCGGACAGCCCAGAGTAAAACAGGCTGAACCGTTAGCAAAATACTCAACGCTTAGAGTGGGTGGACCGGCAGACATTTTTTTTTCCGCGAAAACGACGCAGGAAATTATTAAAGCCGTAGCTATTGCCAGAAAATATAATTTACAAGTTGTTGTTTTTGGAGGAGCAACTAATTTGCTAGTTGCTGATAGTGGTATTCGCGATTTGGTTATCAAAAATGAGAGCCATAATATCCGAATAGTTGGGGTAAGTGGAGCTGTCCATGGGGCGACTCATAAATCTGGAACTGCTGTGGTTGAAGCCGATAGTGGTGTCTTGGTGAATCAGTTGGTCCGTCATACTGTTGATGAAGGTTTAATGGGGCTTGAACACTTTTTGGGCCAGCCGGGTACGGTTGGGGGAGCTATGTATATTAATGCCCACAATATGCACAAAGGAGTTTTTTTTGCTGATTGTGTGCTCGAGGCAAGCATTTTAACGCCACAAACTGAAGTCAAAACAGTTCCTGTTTCCTATTTTCGTTTTGGCTATGATGAAAGTGAAATTCAACGCACTGGTGATATCGTGCTTTCAGTTAAATTCCTTTTGCGCCGGGGTGATAAGGCAATGTTGTGGAAGGATGCTACGGCAGCCATGAATTATCGCCGCGAAACTCAACCGCTCGGGTGGTCTTCTTCAGGATGCACGTTTCGTAATTTTTCCAAAAGCGACGCTTTGCGTCTGCATACGCCTAATTACACCACGTCAGTCGGTTATCTTATTGATAGAGTCGGATTAAAAGGTTATCAGATAGGAAACGCGAAATTTTCAGAGCGCCATGCCAACTTCATCGTCAATTTGGGTAGTGCAAATGCTAGCGATATTCTTAAGTTGATTAAAGAAGCGAAAAAAAGAATAAAAAAAGAATTTAATATTGATCTTAAAGAAGAAGTTGTTTTGCTTGGCTAAAATGGGAAAATTTATAGTAAATGGCGGCACGAGATTGTCGGGCAGGGTACGGGTAAGCGGTGCAAAAAATGTAGCCATGAAAGTAATCCTTGCCTCACTTCTGACCGATGGGCCGATGGTGATTGAAAATATTCCCCTGATTTCCTCAGTTTTGGGGACGATTGATGTAGTTCAACCGCTGGGGGTTGAGA
>CAZUUL010000079.1:0-5087 GCA_964623155.1 uncultured Gammaproteobacteria bacterium | reverse complement strand
ATGGATCTACCAAAACATTCCCACAGGTAGCCACGTTCTTTCCGAAACCGCCAACGTCATCGACATCCCCATCCTCCCCCCAAATTCCCCAAATTCCCCATCCTCCCCAATCTCCCCTGTCTCCTTCGACTTTTATCACCTGGAGGAAGATCCCAAAATCCAGGCAAGTCTTATCGATGAATTGATAATGAGTGACTATATCTTCGTCCCTTCCCGCCGCCTATTTGCCAATACGCTCCGTCTTTCCCATCGCTACCCGATCCTTAACCGCTACTACACAAGCCTTTTTTCCGGCGAATTAGGCTTTCAACCAGTCGCCACCTTCACCTCTTTTTCCTCTCTCTTTCTAACGTCTAACTTCCAACCTCCAGGTCCAACTTCCAACGCTTACCTCACATTCTTCACCCACGGCTTCCTCCCCGATGAAGCGGCCGAAGAGACCTGGACCGTCTTCGACCACCCAGTGATTCGGATTTATAACAAGACAATACTATTAACTAAAGCAGAATACCTTAAGTTACTGAATATAAATTGATGATTTATGGAAGACAAATGATATGAAACACAGATTTACTTTTATTGTAATCATAGTGCTTGCTCTATTTTTCCGCCTCTACGGCCTGAATTGGGACCAGGGGCATTATCTTCACCCTGATGAACGCCTCTACGTAAACGCCTCTGGACTCTCTTGGCCAGCAAGTTTAGCAGAATTTCTTTCCCCCAAGTCACCTCTTAATCCTAAAATGTTTTACTACGGCTCTTTTCCGCTTTACTTTTATAAGTTAATTCATAGTCTTTTTTTTCCAGCTGAAAGTTTTTTACTTACATCACGACTGGTATCTGCTTTAGTCAGCTTCATTACCATACCTCTTATTTATCTCATCGCTAAGAATCTATTTTCAAAGCATATTGGTCTTTTGGCCGCTCTCATCTTTGCTTTTACACCAGGCATCATTCAACATGCTCATTTTAATACCACTGAGACATTCCTTGTCTTTTTTTTAACAGCAATAACTCTTGTCTCAATCCTTGCGTTGAAATTGAAACAATATCAACTATTTTCTCTTGCTGGCATTCTAGTTGGTTTGGCTTATGCTACTAAAATCGTAGGCCTGACCTTTATCAGTATTCCCATTCTGGCAGGACTAATGCTTTATCTTAAAGACAAAAACGGAATGAAACTAGTTTTGGCTTTTGTCCTCTGTTTTGGGCTGGTTGGGGTGACTGGGATAGTCGCTGCACCCTATCAGATTATTGATTTTCCCAAATTTCAACAAGAACAAGAGTATATGCAAGGGGTAACCTATGGCAAATATAAACCAGTTTTTGTCATTATCTATGAAAATACTTCCCGCTATCTCTATCCAATGATGCGAATCCTACCATTCACCTTTGGATTTTTAGCTTTTCCTCTAACTCTAGTTGGTTTCCTTTTGCTTATAAAAAGATTTATTAAGACATTCTCTTTCAAAAATTCCCCTGAGCTCCTTTTGATTTTACTCTACCCCTTAATCTATTTTCTCTGGGCCGGTTCCTGGTATGCAAAATTTTCCCGCTACTTCATAATCATTTTCCCCTTTTTAGCCATTTGGGCAGCATGGCTTGTCGCAAGGTTGCCAAAAGTAGTCCAGGCTTTGTTGACGACTGTCATTATAATCAACGGCCTACTTTTTCTAAGAATCTACATTAAACCCCACACCCGTATCCAAGGCTCTATCTGGCTTTATCAACATGCAGCAAAAGGAGCTAGCATTGCTGGAGAGCATTGGGATGACAACCTTCCCCTACCTCTAGCTGGCTATGACTCATCTGTATTCCAAACCATTTCCCTACCTGTCTATGATACTCCTGATGACGCAGAAAAAATAGCTAGGCTCGTAAAACTATTATCAACTAGCGATTACTTTGCTATTACAAGTAGAAGGGTTTATTATTCGATTGTGAAAAATCCTAAATTGTATCCCAATACCAGCCGTTTTTATAAACTGTTATTTGCTGGAAAACTTGGCTTTGAGACTAGTGCGACTTTTACTAATTATCCTTATATAGCAAGTGATGATTTTGCCGATGAAACGTTCCAATCCTACGATCACCCTCCGGTAGTAATTTTTAAAAATGTCCAAAAGTTGTCTCCAGATCAATTAAGTAAAACTATTACTATAGCAAAAAACTTATGAGGTACGTCCTACGATGGCTAAAACGTCCTGAAGGAATCTTACTTACCACTGCACTACTCATTGGCGTCTTTCTACGACTCTACAAGATTGATACCATTCCCTTTGGCACCAACCATGATGGGGCTTGGTCAACACTCTGGGCAATTGAACTTTCCCAAAAACCTCTACCTCTTCAAGTTTATTTCCACCATGGCTGGCTGGGCGAAGCCATGCCACGCTATATCATGGCCATCGTTGTAAAAATTTTTGGGCCGACAATTCTGGCTGAGCGTTTGGGGATGACCGTTTTTACCCTCGCTGCCCTCCCAGTCTTTTACCTTCTCGTTAAAAAACTTTTTAGTAATAGTCTTCTGGCCTTCTTCTCAACCGTTCTCCTGACAACGTCTGGCTGGGATATTACGTTTGCTAAAACCGGCTGGCGCACCTCAGCCGTACCGGTCTTTGAAATCGCGACGATCTATTTGCTCTGGCAGTCAATCAAGACCAAAAAAACTACGTATTTTGCCTTAACTGGTATCGTTCTTGCCTTGACGCTCAATACCTACAATGCTGCCCAGTTTGTGCCGGCAACGATAGTTGGTTGGCTCATGTTTTCTTTGTACAAGCAAAGGAAAGTCCAAAAAACTCTTCCGCAACTTGCTGTCTTTGCCATCTCTTTCCTCATCGTCATTGCCCCCCTTGCCTCCTATGCGCTCAACCATTGGGATAATTTTAAAGGCCGCAATGACTTTTTGTTCGTTGGCAATAGGATCATCCGGGAAGGAAATTTTCATCCTTTCGTTGATAACCTCAAAAAAGTAGCCCTTATGTACCATGTTCATGGCGGAGGCGACGATTTTTTTATTAGAGAACCGCTCCTTGATTTCCCCACCAATTATCTCTTCCTTCTCGGCTTACTTATTGGAGTATTCAGAATACAGAAGCATACCTACCAATTTCTCTTCTTCTGGTTTCTTACTGCTCTTATGCCCTCCCTTGCCGGCACCCCCAATGGTAGTCACGCCATTGGCACCCTCCCGCCAGTGTATATCTTTGCCGGCCTTGGTCTTCTCTCCACGTACAGGTTTTTAATAACCACCCCCTTTAAGAAGTATTACCTACCCCAGTTTAGCGTTACACTCATCCTTGTCTCTGCCTTAGTAACGACGTTTACCCTCTACCTTGGACCCAAGCGGCGCGAGCTCTGGGGCTTTTATCCGGAGACAACGGTGGTGGGCAACTACATGAAGCCACTGATCAAAACGACTGACTTTTACCTGACCGATAATTATCCCAGAGACGCACTTACCCTTCTTACCTATCAAGGGGGAGATGCGTGGATAAAACACTACACCTGGTTTGAAAAAAAAGAGGATTTCTTAACCGTCGTCCTCAAAGCTAGAGATACGAGTTTTATTATGTCTAAAACTCAACAGAACGAGCCAATCGTTGCCGCCCTCCAAACAAAGTATCCGGGAGGGAGCTTGAGCGAACTGCGCTATCGTGACGATAACATTAATCGCCCCGCTGCCTGGGTGTTTACCGTACCAAAAAGCGGTTTAGTGCTATGATTGATCTTTTAGATTTCCCATTCTGGTATAATCTCCGCTTCTTGGTAGCTGGCAAGCAGCGGTTGACTCGCGAGTTTATCGCCAACAACTATCGCAAGTTCAACTGTCACACTGTGGTGGACATTGGCTGCGGTAGCGGTGATTTTAGTCCCCTTTTTCCCAAGGGCAAGTACCTAGGAATTGATCGTAACCCCCGCTATATTGCTTTTGCCCAAAAAACCTATCCCCACCGGTTCATTTGCGCCGATATTTTAGACTTCCCTTTTAACCAACAATCTTTTGATGCTGCAATAGTCATTAGCACCCTTCACCACTTGAGCGACACAGAGGTTCAACGATTGTTTTCTCGCATTGCCCCTCTGACAAAAAAGGTTATTATTATTGTTGATCTCAACCCCGAAACCACAGTGATAAAACGCCTCCTTATTCGCCTAGATCGGGGAAAATTTGTACGCTCTACCCAAGCAAAAATCAACCTTTTGTCTCCCTTTGGAACAATTGTTACCATTACTCACTTCTCGACCAATCTTGCGTCTCAAACCGGAATGGTCGTCGTACCCTTTTTATGAAACGCACCACTGCTATTGCCAAACGAGAGGAAGTCTTCCACGATAACTGGGCCAAGCAGATTAATCCAAACGATCTCTGCGTGCTTGAGGCGTTCGAAGGTCCAGTCTCGCCTGAGTACACCGAGGCCGTCAAATGTTTGGGAAAACTTAAAGGGAAAAACGTCTTAAACCCAGGCTGCGGTGCTGGCGAAGAAGCGGTATATTTAGCCCAACACGGTGCAAAAGTCTGGGCGGTTGATATCTCAGCGGGCATGCTAAGGGTGGCAAAAAAGCTCGCGAGAAAATTCAAGATGAAGAAAAGTATTACCTTCAAACAGGAAAATGTCGAGGCCCTTTCCTTTCCCGATGGCCAGTTTGATCGTATCTTTGGCAACTCGGTACTCCATCACGTCACCATTGAGGAGACGGTACCCCAGTTCCACCGTATTCTTAAAAAAAACGGCAAAGCAATCTTTATTGAACCACTAGCCTATAATCCCATCATCAACTACTACCGCAAGATCGCCGATACCGTAAGAACGCCCGATGAACATCCACTAAAATTTTCTGACATCGCCGTTTTTTCACGCTATTTCAAGGAAGTTAAACACTATGAATTTCAACTGTTAACCTTGTTGGTATTCTGCTCCTTTTTCCTCATCGAACGGATACACCCAAATAAGGATCGCTACTGGAAGAAGGTAATTCGCGAGGGCAAAAAGTACGCTCCTTTTTTTAGAATCCTCTCTCTGTTGGATAAGGTAATACTAACGTTTATTCCCTTTCTCAGGCGGTACTGTTGGGTGACCGTT